>CAZCCN010000075.1:0-7259 GCA_964497085.1 uncultured Ferruginibacter sp. | reverse complement strand
ATACTGAAATATTATTTTTCATTCTTTTAACAGCTTTCAACGAGTCAGTCTATTGCCATGCCGGCAATCTGAAAGAGATTTGTGTGGTTAAATAATCTACCAGGAATGCCTGGCGATATTTACCTTTGTATTCGCATGGATTAACCTATTATACTATGATCAAGCCTATTCAGTTATTCCTCTTTATTTGCTGCGTCTCTTTTTCTGCCGCTATAGCACAAACGACCCATCCCACCGACAAATTTGAACAAAAATATCGGGAGGCAAATGCCTTTATACTGTCAGGAGATTATGCCTTGGCGTATCCCATGCTGAAAGAATTGAAAGCCTGTCTGCCGGAGGTTCATCTGTCCAATCAGCACTTCATCAAAGAAGATGTCCTGTATTCATATATATTATGTGAGTTAAAACTAAAGATGGCTACCGCAGCCGAAAATGCAGAGGCGTTCATTGTTCAAGGTGCCAGTGAGCCCAAAAAGCAATTGATGCAATTTCATTTGGCGCATCATTATTTTACAAACAACCAATTTGATCAAGCTGCTCGGTATTTCGAGGCGGTTTCTTATGATCAATTGACCAATGACCAATTGGCGGATGCTAAATTTGAAACAGCTTATTGTTATTTCAATCAAAAAAAGTTTGATGCAGCGAAAGTTTTGTTCAACGAGATTCATCAAATTCCTACCCATCAATATTATTTTCCCTCCAACTACTATTATGGCTTTATAGCCTATTATCAAAAAGAGTACGCTGCTGCCCTGCAATCCTTTCTGTTGGTTCAATCAGATCCTGCTTATGGTCAGGTGGTTCCTTACTACATTACGGATTTGTATTATTCCATGGGAGATAAGGAGCGTGCCTTACAATATGGTCATTCCGCACTCAGCAAAGGAGTGGGGATCTATTATGAGAAAGACCTCAAACTGCTATTGGGGCAATTGTACTTTGAAAAGAATGATTTTGAAAAGGCCCTTCCCTTGATTGCGTATTATGCCGAACGTACCCATGAGATTTCCAAAGAAGTATTATACGAATTAAGTTTTTGTTATTATGCCACCAACCAAATAGCTAAAGCCATAGAAGGATTCAAGCAGTTGTCAGGCAGCAAAGATTCTCTGGGGCAGAGCAGCATGTATTTGCTCGGAAGTTTGTATTTGCAGCAACAAGATAAAGTGAGTGCCAGAAACGCCTTTCAATATTGTGCCACCAATGCCAGTAATCAAACCCAGCAGCGCATTTCTCGCTTTAATTATGCCAAGCTTTCATACGAATTGGGTTTTCAGGATATTGCATTGCAGGAGATACAATTGTATGTGTCCGATTATCCATTGGCCGATAACCTGCCTGAGGCAAAAGAGCTATTGATTCAGTTGCTGGCGCGTACCAATAATTTCAAAGAGGCTTTGGATATATATGGCACTTTGGGGCGTCCTACACCCACTATGCAAAAAATTTATCCGATGCTGATGTATGGAAGAGCAATTGAATACATCAACGACCAGCGGCCAGACTTGGCAGATAGTGTCCTGGCTGTCATCACCTCTCTTTCGATGTTTGATGCTGTATACTATTATGCACATTTCTGGAGGGGCGAATTGGCTTATCGAAGCCAACAATATGATCGTTCATTGGAATACATGTCGGTTTATCTGAAAGGTCAACCCCCTGCACAAGGAGAAGTTAATCTTTTGTCGGCTAAATATGTATGTGGATATGATTTTTTCCAAAAAAAGCAATTCAACAAAGCCCTTGAATATTTTGAGCCAGTTGCCAAAGCCGCACCCAGCAGCAGTCTCATGGAGCTAGATGCTTTTTTTAGAATGGCCGATTGCTTCTATATGCTTAAAAACTACACCAGGGCCCTTTCTTTGTATGAAATGGCCATCGATAACAAATTGAGCGCATCCGACTATGCCTTATACCAGAAGGCTATGATTGTGGGCATCAAAAGCAGTTCGGAGAAAATTTGGTATTTGAATGCACTTTGTGATCGTTTTCCAAACAGCAGTCTTCGGTTGGATGCTCAAATGGAAATTGCCGCTACTTACCTTTCGGATGAAAAATTTTCCAAGGCCATACCTTATTTGAATGGGGTCATCGCATCCGATCAGGCGGCAGGCTTAAAAGCCAAGGCACTATTGACATTAGGGCTGGCCTACTACAACAGCAACGACAACCAAAATGCCCTGGTCGCTTTCAAAGATTTGATCAGGCGTTATCCTCAATCCACCGAAACCGAAGAGGCCAGTTCGGTGATCAAAGACATTTATGTAGAAGAAGGACGCCCTGATGAATATGTTGATTTGTTTCGGTCCAATGGCTTGCAGGTTTCAGTTTCAGAAGCCGATTCCCTTAGCTATATGTCAGCGCTTTCCAAATACCAAGCGGGAGATTGCCTGGCTGCAACCACTGGTTTTACAAATTACCTGTTGCGATATCAGACCGGGTCTTATCAACTGGAAGCCAATTATTACTTGGGTCTTTGTGCACAGAAAAGCAATGACTGGTCAAACATGATTAAATATTTTGGATATGTGAACGGAAAGGGTGTCAGTAAGTATTTTGAAACAGCCACCTTGTCTTTGGCAAGAGTATATTACTTTGAATTAAAAGACTATGCTGCTGCTAGAACGTATTTTGAATCACTGCAGATGAATGGGCTTACTCCGGAGAACAAACTGGAAGCCCTGAGGGGCCTTGTCAGGAGTTATTACCAGCTGAAAGACTACCTCGTCGCCAATACCATTGTAGTTGAATTGCTGTCCAGCAAAGGAATCAGTACCGACGATAAAGCCATTGGGTATTTGGTATTGGGAAAATCTCAGCAAATGAACAATGATTGTGTGAATGCCGTGGTGTCTTTTAAGTCCTGTGCCGCCATCAGCAAGGGAGCATGGGGTGCCGAAGCAAGGTATGAGATGGGCGCTTGTTATTTTTCAATGGGTAATCTTTCGGCCGCTGAAAAGGCAGCCATGTCTGTGATCAAAGAAACTGGCTCCTACGATTTTTGGCTGACCAAATCTTATATTTTATTGGGAGATCTTTTTGTAAAAAAGAAAGATTTTTTCAATGCCAAAGCGACGTTTGAGAGCGTGGCCAAGAATGCATCAGAGGTTTCGCTCAAGGAAGAGGCGCAACAAAAATATAACCAGGTGTTGGCCTATGAGCAACAGGGAATCAAGTAATCCGTCAATGTATAAAATATTTTTATTGATCCTAATTTGTCTGTAATGAAAAAATACTTTGTGTCGATTGTTTTTCTTGCGTGCTGTCAGGTGGGGATGGCCCAAAAAGATACAACCAAGAAGCAGACGGTTGATATCATCTCTGCTTATCAACCGGAACTAAAGCCGGCCACTAAAATCAATGTCACTGGTGGTCAGTTGCCTGCAGATACCAATAAGTTTGTCAAGCCTTATAATATTCCTGCGTATAACCTGATCTACAGCTATCAGTCTATTCCATTAAAACCCTTGGCCTTGCAGCCCGATTCATTATTGAATCTGGGGGCCAATAGATATTGTAAAGCCGGTTTTGGCAACCTGAGGACGCCTTTTATTGCGGCGGCTGCCAGCTTTGGAGATGCGTCTACCTACTTGGCCAATGTATATGGCACTTATACTTCTTCTAAAGGAAATATTGTCCATCAGGATTATTCTTTGTTTTCATTGAAAGGAACCGGCAGTTATTTTTTACCCGCTCATGAACTATTCGGTTCAATCGGATATTCCAGCACGCAGCATTATCTGTATGGATACGATCATGCCCTCTACAATTATGAAAAAGCAGACCTTTCTCAACAACTCAATTTGTTGGAAGCCAGTATAGGCATTCGTAATACTCAGGTCAATGACTGGGCCATTCAATATGAGCCGGTGGTTTCATTGAATGTTTTTTCCAATAAAAACCGGGTACACGAAACGACTGTTGCCATTTCGCTGCCTGCCCAAAAGCAATTAAGCGGTGGTGTAACCATCAAAGCATCAGCAAACGCTAACCTCACTCAGTATAAAACATCTCAATTGCTTCCGCAAGATGTCTCGCTGCAGAACAATTTATTGCATTTTCAGTCGGCAGCAGTTCTATCAAAAAAATCGTATACAATACAGGCAGGGCTGAGCATCGTGTCAAACAACGGACAATTCGATTGGCTTCCCAATCTGACCGCACAATACCAGGTGCCCCGTATGCCTCTTTCCTTGGAAGCGGGGTGGGTAGGAAATTATACCAAAAACACCTATCAGCAACTGACATTAGTGAATCCTTATGTTTCTGCCATCACCAATCAGTTGAACACCAAAACAACTGATATTTACGGAGGGTTGCGCTACACGATTCAAAAGCATCTCTATTTTTCAGGTAAAATCAGCCTGTCACAGTGCCAGCATTACCAGTTTTTCATCAATGACACCAACACCGTTGATGCCAAGTCTTTTGTGATGGCAGATGAGTCTTCGCTCAATATCATTCGGCTGCAGGCAGAAATCAGTTATGTCAGAAAAGAAAAGCTTACGGCGACAGCTGGTATTATACTCAATCAATATGGAGGGTTACAAAACAACCTGCATCCATGGGGAATCCTGCCTTTGACCTTATCTGCTTCCCTTCGCTGGCAGGCCCTCAAGAAGCTTTTGGTGACATCCAATGCATATTGGTTTGCGGGAGGGTACTATCTGTCCAACAACAATACCAATACTAAGGGAACAGGCGGGTTGGATATGCGATTAGGATTGGAGTATAAGATTAATCAACGTTTGCATGCTTTTTTGGATCTAAACAATATCTTTGGTCAATCTTACGAACGCTGGCATCAATATCCTGTATATGGATTCAATGCGTTGGCGGGCGTAGTGGTTAGGTTTTAATTAAAAGCAATTTGATGGAAGCAATTCTACAGCATTTTTTGGTTCGATTCAGGTATTGTCCTTTGCCTGGGATTGGTCAGTTGATCATCAGACACCAACCTGCTGTTCTTCATTTTACCGAAAATATGCTGACAGCGCCAGTCGATCGAATTTTGCTTGTATCTGAAATGCCTGATCAACAACCCTTAATCGATTGGATTCAGTCGGAGGGGGGCATGACGGCAGAAACGGCCCGTCAATTGGTGGGCACATTTGCTCAATCTATTACCAACCTGACAGCTCATCAATCCATCACATTTGGTGTGCTCGGCGCCTTTATCAAAGATGCGGCTGGCCGAATACAATTCAATGAGGCCTCTATGCCGGACGTCTTTACGCCAAGTGTAGCCCTTAAAAGAGTCATTCATCCCAATGCCATTCATTCGGTTCGGGTGGGAGACAAGGAAAGTACCAATGCCGAAATGACGGAACGTTTACATGAAACGGTTGAATTGAAAAAACCGAAGTGGTGGGTTGCGGCCGTGTTGCTTGTCCTAATTGCTACCCTTGGAATGGTGTATTATCTTAATCTTGATGCTCGCCATACACAATTGGGCAATGCAACTTCGATTCAAGTCAAACAAGAACCCATTACTTTTACAATAGCCGACTAATTCCATTCATGATTCATTATTCAACTTGTCCTGTTTGTAAAAGTGGTTACATCAACAACTCTTTTGCTGCCACCGATTGTACGGTTAGCCATCAGCAGTTTATTGTTTGCGAATGCGTCACTTGTAGCCTTCGATTTACCCAAGACATTCCTGAACAAGAAGCAATTGGTCAGTTTTATCAGTCCAATCAGTACATATCCCATTCCGACACCAAGGAAGGGACGATATACAAATTGTACCATTGGGTCCGAAGCATTACGCTCACCCTCAAAAGAAGACTGGTCGAAAAAAATGCATCCGTTACAAAAGGTACTTTGCTGGATATAGGATCCGGTACAGGTGCGTTTCTACATACCATGCAAAAAGCAGGATGGTCTGTTACCGGCCTGGAGCCCGATGCGGCCGCAAGAGAAAAGTCTGCTGCATTATATGGCATTAGCCCCGATTCTCCAGATCAGTTGTTTGCATTAAAATCCAACACCTACGATGTGGTGTCTATGTGGCATGTGTTGGAACATGTTCATCAGTTGCATGCATACATCGAACAAATCAAGATGATCCTAAAACAAAATGGCAAATTGTTGATTGCAGTGCCTAATTATACTTCTTTTGATGCTTCTTATTATAAAGATCATTGGGCTGCCTATGATGTGCCGCGTCATTTGTATCATTTTTCTCCCAAAAGCATGCGCAGGTTGCTGCAACAACATGGATTGGTCATCAAAGCCATTCAGCCCATGTGGTTCGATGCGTTTTATGTAAGTCTGTTGAGTGAGCAATATCAAAAAGGATCAATGTTCCGTGCATTTTTGATTGGCCTGATTTCCAATATCAAAGCCCTCTTCAAGTGGAATCAATGCAGTTCGCTGATTTATATTGTTACAAAAGGATGATGACATCATCCGTAATTATTCCCGATCATGTCTTATTCAACCAATAAAGAAAAGTTACTACAGGCATTAAGGCACCATACCCTTATTGCGCTTAAGCCCTCTCCGATAGCAGGCATAGGTGTTTTTGCGATTGCTGATATCGCCAAAGGTCAGTGCCAATTGTTTTCCGATGACCAGTCTGAATGGATCAAAATTCACAAGGATGAAATTGAAACCTTGCCCCCACACAGTCGTTTCTTGGTAGAGAATCATTGTTTGTACGACGCAGAACATTATTATGTGCCTGAGTACGGATTCAAGATGATGGATCTGGTTGTCTATTTGAATCACTCCGATTCGCCCAATGTCATTTCCATCAATGAAGGCGAAGATTGGGAAGCCCTGAGAGACATCAAGGCTGGAGAGGAGTTGCTGATTGATTATGGGACTATTGTAGAGGAATGAAGTGGAGATGTGAAGTTGACTAGTTGTTGAACATCTCTTTTATTAAAGTCACCACCATTATGCATTGATTTTTTTCATGGCTGCTTCTATTCGATCAATCGTTTCTTCTTCATTCAATACCTCAGGAAGAAACTTTTCGCCAATCACTCTTTCGTACAGTTCAATATATCTGTGGCTGATTTCCTGAATCCATTCCGGGCTCATGTTTGGAACAGTCTGCCCTTCCTTGCCCATAAAATCGTGTTGAATCAACCACTCTCTGACAAACTCTTTGCTCAATTGTTTTTGTCTTTCTCCTTTGGCTTGTCTTTCTTCATAACCTTCTTTCAAAAAATACCTAGAAGAATCGGGTGTGTGGATTTCGTCCATCAAATAAATTTCTCCTCCGATTTTACCAAACTCAT
>CAZCCN010000074.1:3703-7324 GCA_964497085.1 uncultured Ferruginibacter sp. | reverse complement strand
TAATTTTTGGGGAAGGACCATGGCCGCCATCTCTTCCTCCACCGATCCGAGTAGTTATAAAAACTTCGGCCCTTACATGCCAGGCTTTGAATTGGTGCCATACAACGATTTAACCCTTCTCGAAAAAGCGTTTCAGGATCATCATGTGGCTGCATTCATGTTTGAACCTATCCAAGGGGAAGCTGGTGTGGTGGTGCCCAATGATGGATATATCCCTGGCATCCGAAAACTATGTACCCAGTACAATGTTTTGATGATTGCGGACGAAATACAGACCGGACTGGCCAGAACGGGTAAAATGCTTGCCTGCGATCATGAAAATGTTCAACCGGACATTTTAATATTGGGGAAAGCATTGAGTGGAGGCACCTTGCCCATCAGTGCGGTACTTGCCAATGACGAGGTGATGCTGACCATTCAACCCGGAGAACATGGCAGCACCTATGGGGGAAACCCACTTGCCTGCAAAGTAGCCATGGCCGCCTTACAGGTATTGAAAGATGAAAACATGGCTGCAAATGCTGAAGCCATGGGGCAATTGTTTAGAGACGCATTGCAACAATTGCAATCTCCACACATAGCAACCATCCGTGGAAAAGGACTGTTGAATGCCATTGTTATTAAAAATGAAAATCCGGATGCTGCCTGGGAACTTTGCCTGGAATTGAAAAAGAATGGATTATTGGCCAAGCCCACACATGGCGACAAAATAAGGTTTGCCCCGCCCCTCTTGATCAACCGAGCGCAAATTTTGGAAAGCGTCGACATCATTCAAAAAAGCCTACAAATTTTATAACCATGGATATACATCTTCATCACGACCACACCGAAGCCCACATGCACAGCTCTGATATGTTGCGCGATGTTGTCATTGGCATGAGCGACGGACTGACCGTACCCTTTGCATTGGCTGCCGGATTGAGCGGTGCGGTTGACAGCAGTAGTATTGTAGTGATTGCCGGCATTGCGGAAATTGCTGCCGGCAGTATAGCTATGGGACTGGGCGGTTATTTGGCAGGTAAAACCGAACAAGATCATTACACGAGTGAGCAAAAGAGAGAATACGATGAGGTTGAAAACCTTAGACACCGGGAGATAGAAGAAACCAAAGCATTTTTTGCCAATATCGGCCTCAGTGAGGCCTTGCAAGAACAAGCCACTGAAGAAATTGCCAAAGACAAAGACCGCTGGGTAGATTTTATGATGAAGTACGAACTTGGCCTGGAAAAACCCGATCCGAAACGAGCCACCAAAAGTGCCTTGAACATTGGCTTATCCTATATAGCCGGGGGCATCATTCCGTTGAGTCCTTATTTTTTTGTGGACAACACGTCGACGGCCCTTCAGTATTCAGTTGTGGCCACACTGATCTGTCTGTTCATTTTTGGATTTTTCAAAAGCAAGGTAACAGGCATCAATCCCTGGCTAGGAGCCCTTCGGGTAACCTTGATTGGAGCCATGGCAGCGGGGGCGGCGTTTGGCGTGGCCAAATTATTCGAATCCTAAAGCCATCAAGCAGTCACTGAATGCTTATTGTCTTGAACCATGTTTTGCATGGTCCACTCTATCTTTTGCTGAAAGGGGTGCTGGCGAACTCTACAATCTTGTTTATCACAAATGGCACAAGAAAAATCGAGGCACCCGTCCGAATGAACAAACAATTCAACTGAATCTCCAAAATGCTTTCTGACCAACGAGGACAATTCATCAATTTCCTGGTGTGCTTCATGGACATTAAAATACCATGGCACGGTGAGGTGGCAATCCAAATGAAGGCGAGCACCGTATTTGATGATGCGAAGATTGTGAAGGTCTATCCAATTGCTACTTCTGTGTTCATTGAGCAATGTCACCATCTTTTTCAATAAATCCATATCGATTTCGTCCATGATGCCGGCAATCGAACTTCTCACAATTTTGTATCCGGTATATAAAATAATAAGGGCAAATAAAATGGCTACAGCACTGTCAATCCAAAGCACACCAGTCCATTGCAACACGATCAACCCCAGAACAATTCCTGCGGTTGTGTAGGTGTCTGACTGCAGATGTTTGCCACTGGCCATCAGGGCCAGGGAGTTGTTCCTTTTTCCCGTTTGCTCACAAATCTTTCCAGCCACAAAATTGACAACCGCCGTCGCTGCAATCAACCAAATACCCACATCCAACTTTTGGATTTGATGTGGAAAGCGAAGATTGTTCACTGCTTCATGAATGATCAAAATCCCTGCAATGGTGATCAAGGTGCCTTCAATGGCTGCAGAAATAAATTCTACTTTACCATGACCATATGGATGATCCAGGTCCTTGGGTTTGGCAGACAAATACAAGCTGTATAATCCCACCAATCCCGCAACTACGTTCACAATACTTTCAAGTGCATCCGTCAAGATGGCCACAGAATTGGTAAAATACCATGCAGTTACTTTTACCACCAGCAATACCACTGATAGAAGCGCTATGAAACGCTGGACCCTGAAATTTTGTACTGAATGGGGCAATGAAAACAATTGAGCAACAAAGATAATGGGATTCATGTTTGATTGGCCTTTTAACAACCCAAAAGGGCGCCCCAAAACGATTTATTAAATTATTGAGTATTTGTATGATTACTTACGACTCATCCCCTATTTTTGTGTCCATAAAATACTCCCTTTATGAATTTTCAGCTTACCGAAGAACACTTAATGATTCAAGCGGCTGCGCGTGATTTTGCCCAAAATGAATGTTTGCCGGGCGTGATCGAAAGAGATGAAAAGCAATTGTTTCCCAAAGAACAAATTGAAAAACTAGCCGACTTGGGATTCATGGGGATGATGGTGAAGCCCGAATATGGCGGCAGCGGCATGGATACCATCAGTTATGTATTGGCCATGGAGGAAATCAGCAAAGTAGATGCGAGCGTAAGTGTGTGCATGAGTGTCAACAATAGCTTGGTATGTTATGGACTGCAAGAATATTGCAACGAAGAACAGAAACAAAAATACTTAACCCCTTTGGCCCAAGGCAAGAAAGATGGTCAATTATACATTGGCGCTTTTTTGTTGAGCGAACCCGAAGCTGGCAGTGATGCCACCTCTCAAAGGACCACAGCCGAAGACAAGGGAGATTACTACCTGCTCAATGGAACTAAAAATTGGATCACCAATGGCAACAGCGCCAGCGTTTACCTGGTGATTGCGCAAACAGACCCCAGCAAAGGAAGCAAAGGCATCAATGCCTTCATTGTGGAAAAAAACTGGCCCGGCGTGGTGGTGGGGGCCAAAGAAAACAAGCTCGGTATCAGAGGAAGTGATACGCATACCATATTGTTCAACGACGTGAAAGTGCCAAAAGAAAACAGAATCGGTGAAGATGGCTTTGGCTTCAAATTCGCGATGAAAACCTTAGCCGGCGGAAGAATCGGAATCGCTTCGCAAGCATTGGGTATTGCAAGCGGCGCTTTTGAATTGGCTTTGGCCTACAGCAAACAAAGAAAAGCCTTTGGTACAGAAATCATGAACCACCAGATTATTCAGTTTAAGCTGGCCGACATGGCAACCAAAATAGAATCTGCCCGGTTGCTTTGCTTAAAAGCGGCCTGGGAAAAAGACCAGCACATTGATTACACCCTGAGCAGTT
>CAZCCN010000074.1:0-3693 GCA_964497085.1 uncultured Ferruginibacter sp. | reverse complement strand
TTCCATGGCCAAAGTATTCAGTAGCGAAACAGCGATGTGGACAGCCACTGAAGCCGTTCAAATTCATGGCGGATATGGTTTTGTAAAAGAGTACCATGTGGAAAGACTGATGAGAGATGCCAAAATCACGCAGATTTACGAAGGAACCAGCGAGGTTCAACGCATCGTGATCAGCAGAACGATTTTGAAATAATATTCCTGTCATCTGAATACTTGTATTGTCAGCGGACATTCAATTAAACCATTCAACTCAAAGTCTTTCGTTTCAATTTGTCCTTTCAATCAGATACATACGATGAGATCATACGGGCAATGGCTCCCAATCCAGCTACACTCGTAGCGGTTTCCAAAACAAAGCCCATAGAAGATATCTTAGAAGCTTATCAGCACGGCGTAAGAGACTTTGCCGAAAACTATGTACAAGAGCTGGTTGACAAACACCAATCCTTACCGAAGGACATTCGCTGGCATTTCATTGGTCATCTTCAATCCAATAAAGTAAAATACATTGCCCCCTTTGTCCACCTGATTCATGGAGTGGACAGCGAAAAATTACTGCTGGCCATTGATAAAGAAGGTAAAAAACAAAACCGAATCATTGAATGCCTGCTGCAGGTTCACATTGCCCAGGAGGAAAGCAAGTTTGGATTCGACGCAGATACATTACTTGACATGCTCTCCAAATACCACAAGGCATCCCTTTCAGAAGACACCACTTTGAAACATGTGAAAATCGTTGGCTTGATGGGCATGGCCTCCCTGACCGATCATAACCCCACTGTTGAAGCTGAATTCAAAACGCTCAAAAGTATTTTTGATGCAGCACAAGTATACCAAAACGATCGCTGCAAAATGGAAGTACTCAGTATGGGCATGAGCAGTGACTATCGGATTGCATTGGCTAATGGCAGCAATATGATTAGAATCGGCAGCCTGTTGTTTGGGGAAAGATCCAGGGCTTCTTCATAAAAGAATAGCGCCAAAATGTTAAAATTGTACATTCACTTGTGCAATTGGCGGCTACTAATGCTCTAGTATTTCTGCAAACGTTTTATCTTTACTTCCACACATTGCCCCATGACCTATTCATTCGAATCAGAGAAGAACAAAAAAGCCCTACTCTACACAGCCATCATCTGTGCGATTCTGTTATTGTTATTCATACTAATCAAGTGGCGATCCACGCCGCCCAGCATACCCACCATTCAAGAATTGATTGAAGTGAACCTGGGAAACGAAATGGAAGGAATGGGCGATGTACAACCCCTCATCAAAGGAAATCCAACCCCTACCACCCCACAAGCACAAGAACAATCATCAGCTACACAAAGCACTGCTGCCGATCAAGCAATACAGAACGATGATCATGACGACGCGTCTGCAGCAGTCCTTGCATACAATAAGAAAAACACAAAACCTGTCGCTTCAGAAAACAAGTCCAAGCAAACCAATACCAAGCCAATCCTGACCTACAATGGCCCCAATAAAGGAAACAATGGCAACAATGGCAACGAGGACAATGGATATACCTACCAAGGCAACAAACCAAACGGAAAGGGCGATGCAGGAAACCCTAATGGAGACAAAGATTCATACGGAAACAATCCCGGAGGCAACACTGGCGGGCCCAAAGTAACCAAGGGCAATAGAAAAATCACCAAATATTACAGTTTCACGAGCGAATTGAATAAAGCCACCATCTATGCCATCATCAACGTGTCTCCTTCCGGAAAAGGAAGCTTTGTAGGATTCGACAAAGGCTCCACCAGCAGAAGCCAGGCGTATGCTCAAGCAATCAGCAGTTATTTACATACCATGCAATTCAATGCTGATGACGAAGAATCAACGGTGACGGTCCAGTTTAATTTTAGCATCAACTAATCTGCTTCGATTATCATCTGTTCAGCTACAATATTTTAAAATGAGCAATCTTCCCGACAGCCAAGAAGAATCAGAAAAGTTGACCCCGACTCAACGAATCAGCTTTGAGCAAACATTAGAATTGTTGCAATACCCTCAACATTGGAGACCCACCCTTCGAAAAGCTGCCGAGAGAGGAGAATCGATCAAAGAGACCTATGAAAGCCTGAAAGATTTTGAAGCATTTATGTAAATGACCTACGAAGAAACATTATCCTATTTGTATTCGCAACTCCCGATGTTTACCCGAATCGGTGCCGCTGCTTACAAAGAAGACCTGCACAATACCCTTGCCCTTTGCGAGGCATTGAACAACCCCCAACATGCATTGACCTGTATCCATGTGGCAGGCACAAACGGAAAAGGAAGCACCAGCCATATGCTGGCTGCGATACTACAAAAAGCCGGGTACAAAACAGGTTTGTATACTTCACCCCATATCAGAGAGTTTGGTGAAAGAATTCGGATCAACGGAAAAATGATTGAGCCTTCCTTTGTGGTTGATTTTACAGAACGCACCAGAAATCTTCTAGACAATATTCAACCCTCTTTCTTCGAACTGACCGTAGCCATGGCGTTCGACTATTTTGCCAAACAGAAAGTAGACATAGCCGTTATTGAAACGGGGCTTGGCGGCAGACTCGACAGTACCAATGTCATCAGCCCCATCCTTTCGGTGATCACCAATATCGGTTACGATCACATGGCACTGCTTGGCAATACCTTGGAGCAAATTGCATCAGAGAAAGCCGGAATCATCAAACAAAACATTCCTGTGGTCATTGGCGAAACACATCCGGCCACTCAAAAAGTATTCACAGACAAAGCCGCAGCCCTAAACGCACCCATTGTGTTTGCGGACCAACAATATGCACTGGTGTCTGCTGACAAAATAGAAAACGGCATGCAGTACTGCTTCCATGACAACCGATGCTACACCTTGGACCTGATGGGCCAATACCAATCCAGCAATCTGCGAACCGTTCTTTCGGCAATGGATCAATTAAAAAGAATAGGCTGGCGGATTGAGCCGGCCATTGTTCAGGAAGGATTGCGTTCGGTCAAAAAAACCACCGGTCTTCAGGGAAGATGGGAAGTGGTTCGGGATCAACCAACAGTCATTTACGATGTAGCCCACAACAAAGAAGGCATCACCGCCGTTCTTGAGCAACTCAAAAGCCAATATAAGACATATGAGATGCACTTTGTACTGGGTTTTGTGCAGGACAAGGATGTAGCAAGCGTATTGAAATTGTTTCCCTGCGATGCCCGGTATTATTTTACAAATGCGCATATTCCCAGGGCCATGCCCCATCAAACATTGATGCAAATGGGGCGGGACAATTTGTTGGGTGGCGAGGGCTTTGACGATGTCAACCAGGCTTTGGCCAGGGCCATTCAACAAGCCCAACCAAATGAAGTGATCATGGTTTGCGGCAGCTTTTTTATACTGGGAGAAATCACAACATAAAGACCAGCCCCTTTTTCGATTGATGACATCATAAAAAAAGCAGCCATTCAAACAAATGAACAGCTGCTCCCTGAATCTAGTTCGCCAATGGCGTATTTGGTTATTTTTTAATCGCAGGCTTGATATCGCGTAAAGTAATTTCAAACACCAAGGTTGCTCCAGGAGGAATGGTACCGCCTGCACCTCTGTCGCCATAACCCAATTCGCTAGGGATGTATACTTTCCATTTTGATCCTTTTGTCATCAATTGCAAAATCTCTGTCCATCCTTTAATCACGCCATTCAAAGGAAAAGTTGCAGGC
>CAZCCN010000073.1:0-7348 GCA_964497085.1 uncultured Ferruginibacter sp. | reverse complement strand
TCGGAAGTTTTTTCTGATTCTTTGATGTTTACGTCTTTTGGCTGGTCGATGATAGGATTGGCGTACTTGTCATATTTTTTAATAGGGTATCCCAATCTGGCAAGGTTGGGCAATATCTTGGCGCCATTGCCTACAATCACAATCCGGCTATTGTCTTTCTCCAAATATTTTTTGGCTACCCTTTGAATGTCTTCAATGGTTACCGCATTGATCTTTTGTAAAAAGGTTCTGTAGAAATCTTTTGGCAGGTTGTTGATGAGAATGTTGCTGGCATAACTGGCTGTTTTAGCAGGATCTTCCATTCCCAACGCAAATGAACCATTGTATTTGGCTTTTGCATTTTGTAGTTCTTCGTTGGTGATTTTGCCTTGACGCATATTGTCGATTTCAGCAATGATTTCCGCTACTGCGCTGTCTGCTTTGTCACTTCTTACTTGAGCGGTTCCGGAAAACCTGGATTGGAATCTTCCATTGCCCACGCTTGAATAACTGCCATAGGTGAAGCCATGCTTCTCGCGAAGGTTCATGAACAATTTACTTTCAGCGCCACCACCCAGAATCTGATTGGCCAATAATAATGCATGGTAATCGGGATTGCTCAGTGGATTGCTGATCAGGTTCCCCACATTGATTTCACCTTGAACGGCAGTGGGTACATCCACGAAATCTATTTCAGTCCCTTTCACGTTGTCGGTCAATGGAATTTGAGGCAATGATATTTTTTTGCCTTTCCAATTGCCAAAAGCCTTGGTGGCGATTGTTTTGGCGAGGGCAGGCGTGATGTCACCCACAAATGTCAAATAGCTTCTGGAAGGGGTTATGTTCTCTTTATACGCGTCTTTGATGTCTTGCAACGTCAATGCTTTGATGGATTCCTCTGTTTCAAATTCGCCCTGTGCACTGTTTTTTCCATAGCTTAAGGCATTGACCACCCTGGCTGAAATAGCAGATGCATTTTTTTCTTGAGATTTTAATCCAGTCAAAGCCTGTGTTTTGAGCTTGTCGAAAGATTCTTGTGGAAATGCAGGGGATTGGATGGCCTCCGACATTAACAAAAATGCTTTTTCGAAGTGACGGGTCAGTGCAGAGGCGAAGCCGCCAGCTGCATTCAAGGAAACGTCTGCTCCAATCAAATCGATGGCCTCATCAAAAGCAGCTTTGTTGTTTTTGGTGGTTCCTTCTCCCAGCATTTGGCCCATGAGTTGATTGACACCTGCCTTACTACCTTCCACAATGGGTCCTCTGTCAATGCTCAAGCTAGCCGTAATCTTCGGCAACTTATGGTTTTCTACCACAATAATGGTCATGCCATTGGGTAGGGTAAAAATAGCGGGATCCTTGATGGTGATGACAGGGGCGGGTCCGGGTTTGGGGGCCTTGCTTCTGTCAACACGAGTCTGTGCTACCGATGGTAAAGTACAAATGGCAGCTAGTAAAAAACACAATAACTTATTCATGGGAATGATTTTTTATTTCTTCTTAATGACGATGGATGAAATTATTTTTTAGGAAGGTAGTACAATACCACCCGTTGGTTTCTGTTTAAATATTTTTTGGCAACGGCCTGGATATCATTTCTGGTTACTTTTCTTACTTCAGTCAATTCTTCGTTGATGTAATTGGTGTTTTTGTTCTGAAAAGTGTAGCCATCAGCCAGGTTCTCGGCAACGCCCAGCATCTTCGCGTTTTTGCCGATGTAATTGTTTTCGTACTGGTTTCTTATTTTGGTAAACTCAGTTTCACTGATCAAGTCTGTTTGTAGTTTTACGATTTCATCGTCCATGTCTTTCAATAGTGAGTCCAAAGGATAAGGACCACTAGGCAAGGCATAGGTTATGTAAGCGCCGTAATCTTCCAAGGCATAATTGAAACAACCTACAGACAATGAATTCTTCTTGTCGTCCACCATTTTTTTATACATGCGACTGCTAGCACCTGTACTGAGTACATCCGCAGCCAGTTGCAAGGCCAATGACTCTTTGCTCGTCATGCCAGGGGTTCTGTAGGCGGTCATCACTGCAGGAATTTGTATGTTGTTATCGTAAGCGGTATCGATCATTTCTTTAGTGATGGGCTCTTCCTTGATGTTTACTTTTTCCACAGGCGCCCCTTTCGGAATCTCAGCAAAATAGTCGCTTACCAATTTCTTGGTTTTTTCAATATCGATGTCACCTGCAATGACCAAGGCGGCATTGTTGGGGACATAATATTTTTTATTAAAGGCGATAAACTCTTCTAAGGTGGCTGCGTCTAAATGCGCCATGCTTCCAATGGGCACCCAATTGTAAGGATGTTTGGTGAAAAGTCTTTTCATAACCTCATTCAAGAAATTTCCGTAGGGTTGGTTGTCTACCCTTAGTCTTTTTTCTTCTTTAACCACTTCGTTTTGCGTTTTTACACCCACTTGGTTGATAACCGGATGAAACATTCTTTCGCTTTCCAGCCATAATCCTGTTTCCAGTTGATTAGAAGGAAATACTTCGTAGTAAAAAGTTCTGTCCTGAGAAGTATTGGCGTTGTTTTGGCCACCATTGCTGCTCACGATTTTCATAAACTCGCCTCTTTTGATGTTGTCACTTCCTTCAAAAAGCAAGTGTTCAAAAAAATGGGCAAATCCGGTGCGGTCGGGTTGTTCGTTTTTGCTGCCCACGTGGTACATCACAGACACTGCCACCACAGGGGCTGTATTGTCTTGGTGCAAGATGACATGCAGTCCATTGGCAAGGTCATATTCGGTAAAAGCTACTTTTTGAGCGCTTGCTTGGGCTGCACTAAAAAGCACGAAAAATAATAGTGAAAATCTAGGCATAAAAATTGTTTGTTTTATTTGTAAAAATAGGCACAAATAGGGCATCCTTCAAGAAATCATCCATTTCTTGATAAGCGGTTGAATAATTGGTTTAATGGGGGCTGAAAATCATCCTGTTGCGGACACACTCAATGGACCCGGCTGGCCATGTCCATTACCTGTTTCTCCAGGTCCTTTTTATAGGCAACGAGTTTTTGGTTGAGCGAGGCGTCGCTAGTGGCAAGCATCTGTACCGCCAATATACCAGCGTTTTTGGCGCCATTCAACGCCACCGCCGCCACCGGAACGCCTGTAGGCATTTGTAAAATCGATAGCACTGAATCCCAGCCATCGATTGAATTGGATGATTTGATGGGTACGCCAATCACGGGGAGGGTTGTATTGGCCGCCACCATTCCGGGTAAATGGGCTGCGCCACCAGCACCGGCAATGATGATTTTAATACCCCTGGCTGCAGCTTCTTTGCCATAAGAAGTCATTCGGTCTGGTGTGCGATGAGCAGACACCACGGTCATTTCGTATTCAACGCCAAATTGTTGTAGCATTTCGGCAGCGCCTTTCATGACTTCCAGATCGCTTTCGCTTCCCATGATGATTCCGACAGATGGTTGCATAGCAGAGGGGGATTTAATGCCTCACAAAATTAAGTCCTTACAGACAATAGATGCTTAATCTTGTTGGCTTTGTATAATAAATCTTGTTTTTCTTGACTCAAAATGGTCACGTGACCCATTTTTCTTCCGGGTTTGGTCTGTCGCTTTCCATATAGATGTACAAAAGCATTGTCAATAGAAAGCACCGCTTCCAGCCCTTCATACCGGGGAGCGCCCACACAACCTTCTTCGCCAATCAAATTCACCAGTGCGGAAGGAAGGATGCATTCAGTGTTGCCCAGTGGGTAATCCATGATGATTCTCCAGAGCATATCAAATTGACTGGAATAATTACCCTCAATGGTGTGATGGCCGCTGTTGTGAACCCTTGGTGCAATTTCATTGATCAACACATTGTCGTCCAGATCCACAAATAGCTCCACGGCAAAAATGCCCGGGCTTTTCAATTTTTTGATGGCTGTTAAGCTGATTGCTTCTACTTTCCATAAAACTTTTTCGGCCAGTTCGGCAGGGCACAATTGATGGCTGAGTAAATTCAAAGTCTGATCGAAAACCATTTCCACGGGAGGATACAGGGCTGTCTCGCCATTGTTGGCTACCGCAATCATGACGGCGATTTCTTTTTTAATCGCTACTTTTTTTTCCAGCACAGCCGGCGCGTCAAACCCTTTTTCAATATCAGCTGCTTTATGGATGATTTGCACGCCTTTTCCATCGTAGCCGCCATTTGAGAGTTTGTGCACAGCAGGGAGAAAATGACTTTGGTCTCGAAGCGCTTGCAAAGATTCCGTCACAACAAAGTCGCTGCTGGGTAAATCATTCGCTTTATAAAAGTTTTTTTGATGAATCTTGTTTTGAATAATTTTTAAAGCGTCTACACTTGGATAAATAGAAACACCTTCCGCAGAAAGTTTTTCCAATGCCTCCGTATTGACATGTTCTATTTCAATGGTGAGTGCATCCAGGCCTTTGCCAAATTGATAGACTGTTTCAAAATCCCTGATGTCTCCGCAAGTGAAATGATGGCAAAGATGTGCGGCCGGTGCCTGCGGATCGTTTTCGAGTACATAGGTTTCTACGGGGTAATTAACGGCAGCTTGCAAAAGCATGCGTCCCAATTGACCGCCACCCAGAATACCTGCTTTTTTCATGTTTCAAAGATAAAACCTACAAGCGACTTCCGGCCTGTTGGGTAGGGCTTTTTTATCAAGGTCCTTAGGATAAGAATTATCCATGCTTGGCAGTTGGCTTGAATAGTTTTACGTAACTTTGGTAAGATGTTGTCACCCGATACATATCACTATATCAGCCATCAGGGCGTTTGTTATTCTTCGCTGATGATGGCACTTGCCATGGATTCGAATAAGTAGCCAATTGTTCATTCAGTTTGCTTTTTATTCATCAAATTAATTTAAACTTTTTATACCATGTCATCTGTTACAGCACCTTCAAAAACAGCATCCACTGCTTCCGATTTTCTTCCTTTACAGGGAACGGATTATATAGAATTTTATGTAGGGAATGCCAAGCAGGCCGCTCATTTCTACAAAACAGCTTTTGGCTTTCAGTCTCTTGCTTATGCGGGTCCTGAAACGGGCTGTATGGACAAAGTGAGTTATGTGATTCGTCAAAATAAGTTGACTTTTGTACTCACCACTCCTTTAAAAACCAACAATCCCATCGCAGACCATATCTATAAGCACGGAGATGGGGTAAAAGTGCTGGCCTTGATGGTGGAGGATGCGGCGGATGCCTGGAAGCAAACCACTTCCAGGGGAGGCAAGAGTTGCCTGGAGCCAACCGTGTTGAAAGATGACCAGGGTTCGGTGGTACTAAGTGGTATACATACCTATGGTGACACGGTTCACTATTTCGTTGAAAGAAAAAATTACAAAGGCGTTTTTATGCCAGGCTTCAGGAAATGGGAGTCGAATTACAATCCAACCAGTACGGGTTTGTTGTATGTGGATCATTGCGTAGGAAATGTCGGTTGGAATCAAATGAATCCCTGGGTGAAATTTTATGAAGAGGTGATGGGATTTAGAAATATTCTCTCTTTTGATGACAAGGATATTTCTACCGAATATTCCGCTTTAATGAGCAAGGTGATGAGCAATGGGAATGGGTATGTTAAGTTTCCTATCAATGAACCTGCCGAAGGAAAGAAAAAAAGCCAGGTGGAGGAATATCTTGAATTCTACAATGGAGAGGGTGTGCAGCATGTGGCCATTGCCACCAATAATATTGTGGAAACAGTAGCAGATTTGCAAAACCGAGGAATCGAGTTTTTGAAAGTGCCCACCAGTTATTATGACACGGTGTTGGACAGGGTAGGTTCTATTGAGGAAGATTTAGCCCCTTTGCGTGAATTGGGTATTTTGATTGACAGGGATGATGAAGGATATCTTTTGCAGATATTCAGCAAGCCCCTGGAAGACAGGCCTACCTTGTTTTTTGAGATCATTCAGAGAAAAGGCGCAAAGAGTTTTGGCAAGGGGAATTTTAAAGCACTTTTTGAAGCACTCGAAAGAGAGCAGGACTTAAGAGGAAACTTGTAATATCCAAACTATCCAATTGTACATGAAACACCTCTGGCTGTTCAGTTATGTATGTTTAATAGGCTGTTTGTTTGTTGCGGCAGATGCATGCGCCCAAACTGCCGTTTCTTCTGCTCAAAAACCTTTGAGCAAGGCGGATGCCATCCTGTTGGAGACCGAAGATACCCTTACCAAACAATTTGAAAAAGCTCAGTTGAGTTGGCCGCCCAAATCCTTGTATATCCGGTCTTTTAAATATGACAGGCAACTGGAAGTATGGGTGAAAGACAATCTGAAAGAGCCCTACAAACTCTTCAAGACCTATAAAATCTGCATGCAAAGTGGCACCACCGGTCCCAAGCGAATGGAAGGGGATTACCAGGTGCCCGAAGGATTTTATCACATCAATGATTTCAATCCCAACAGCAGTTATCATCTGTCTCTTGGCTTGAATTATCCCAACGCATCCGACCGTATATTGAGCGATTCTCTCCGGCCCGGCAGTGCCATCTATATTCATGGAAATTGTGTGTCAGTCGGATGCATTGCCATCAGTGATGAGCCGATTGAAGAATTGTATACCATGGCTTCTGCCGTTCGCTTGCAAGGACAAGAGTTTATACCCGTGCATGTTTTTCCGGTCAAATACAGTGTCAAGAAATCAAATGATTACTTGCTTGAATCCATCAAAGAAAATGCTTACTTGGAATCATTCAACAAGAACATCAAAGAAGTATTCGATTATTTTGAGGCCAACAAACAGCTTCCGATCATCATGGTCAATAAAAGAGGGGAATACCTGATGAATTAATGGCCAATTCAATTTATCTCATCAATACCTGAAGGGTTTGATTGGTTTTTTGTTCCAGCAGAACGGTTTTGCCTTTAGTCAAAGCGTCGATGTTTTCGTCTTGGTAGTGCCGAATGGTCAGCAGGGTTAGATTCTTTTCCATTTCCACATCAAAATATTGAGCCGCATCAGCAGCCAGCGCATCGATTCTTTCAGCCTGGTGATCGAAACTGCACAACAAGGATATGGCTGTGTTCTGGGTGAGGTTAGGGCTGATCCGGTGTTCAGCGAACAATCCATGTACATGCTGAATGGGTCTGCCTTCCATAAATGAGAAGTCTTTTGTTTTGAATTGGATCAGCACTTGATTTTCCTTGTGCACAATAATGGGCGGCAATGCTTTGTTCGCTGTTTTGCTGATGAGGGTGCCCGGAAGAGAGGGGTCTAAGAAACTCTTCACCTGCAACGGGATATTTTTATTCTGTAAGGGCTTGATGGTTTTGGGGTGAATGACCTGTGCACCATAGTAAGCCATTTCAATCACTTCTGTAAAACTCAGCGAAGACAAAATGGATGCATCGGGATATTTCTTAGGATC
>CAZCCN010000072.1:0-7363 GCA_964497085.1 uncultured Ferruginibacter sp. | reverse complement strand
CGACAGGTACCGTGCCGGGTACAGCTACGTATACCATTACACCAACGGCTGCAAGCTGTCCGGGTGCATCGATTACCGCTACGGTAACGGTGAATCCTCCTTCTACCATTGCCTTAAGCTCTGCTGCGGGAACGACTGCACAGACCTTGTGTATCAATACTGCCCTTACGAATATTACCTATAATGTAGGCGGCTCTGCGACGGGCGCAACAGTTACCGGTTTGCCTGCGGGTGTAACGGGTTCCTATGCGGGTGGTGTGTTCACCATCAGTGGTATACCTACTGCGTCTGGTCCGTTCAGTTACACTGTCACAACCACAGGCGGATGTTCACCTGCTGCTACCTTGAGCGGCACGATTACGGTGAATCCAACACCTGTTGCCACAGCGACGCCTGCCACATCAACCATTTGTTCTGGAACAGCGACATCGATTGCGTTGACCAGTACGGTGACGGGCACTACGTATGCATGGACGGTAACCCAATCGGGTGTATCGGGTGCGAGCAACGCGAGTGGCTCAACGATTGCACAGACTTTGAGCACGACAGGTACCGTGCCGGGTACAGCTACGTATACCATTACACCAACGGCTGCAAGTTGTCCGGGCGCATCGATTACCGCTACGGTAACGGTGAATCCTACACCGGTGGTAACCGCTTCACCATCCTCACAAACTATTTGTACAGGAGCTGCTACAGCAATACAGTTGAGCAGCACTACACCGGGCGCTACCTTCGCTTGGACAGTTTCCCAAAATGGCGTATCTGGCGGTAGTAATGGCAATGGTGTTAATATTTCACAAACATTATCTGTAACCGGCGCTAATGCCGGAACAGCCACTTACACTGTGATACCCAGCGTTGGATCTTGTAATGGACCCAGCATCAATGTAGTGGTGACCGTTTCTGCTCCCTCTACTGTGACGGTTCCTTCTACTATAAACGTCTGCAATGGCGCTTCGGTAGCTGCGACGAATTTTGTGAGCAATCCTGCTGGCGCAACATATACTTGGACCAATAGCAATATATCACTTGGTTTGGCTGCTGCCTCAGGAACAGGTAATGTGCCCTCCTTTACAGCCATCAATGCATCTACCGTAGTAGCCTCTACTACTATTACGGTAACGCCTACCCTAAACGGTTGCGCGGGTATACCGAAGAGCTATGTAATCAATGTAAATCCAACGCCAATTGTCGTGGCGCCCTCTAATGTGGCGGTGTGCAACGGAGCGATTATACCTTTGACAAGCTTTATCAGCGCGCCTACCGGCGGCACCTTTACTTGGACCAACAGCAATACAGCTATTGGCTTGTCTGCTGCAGGATCCGGACCGGTCCCTGCTTTCACGGCAACCAATAATTCTGCATCTACCCTTACAGGTACCATTACGGTAACACCTACGGTGAACGGTTGTGTGGGAATCCCTACCAATTATACCGTTACAGTGAATCCCAAAGTATCTATCGGACCTGATAAAAATGTTGATCGTTGTTATGGAAGCGCCATCAATTTATTGAGTGTGGCTCCTGTTAACAATCTAACCGCCAACTGGACGATCGCCAATGTGCCAGTTGCCGATCCAACCAATGTAACCACCTCGGGTACCTATCAGTTGATTGCCACCAATAGTACCGGCTGTTCGGATACCTTGTTGGTGAAAGTCAATATTCGCCCGAAAGTAATCGCCAATGCCGGGCCCGATGCTTTTGTAGGATACAATGAGCCCTATCAATTGCATGGCACCGGCGGGTCTCAATATTTATGGACCCCTGGCAATGTATTGAACGACCCAACCATATCCATGCCGATTGCAACACTTACCAATACTACCGATTTTGTATTGATGGTACAAGATGCCATTGGTTGTGCAGATTATGATACAGTTCGTTTAACCGTATTGAACGGACCTACTTTCTATACACCCAATGCCTTTACACCAAATGGAGACGGATTGAATGATGTATTCCAGCCAAGCGCCGCCGGTATTGCCCGATTGGATTACTTCAGGGTGTACAACCGATTTGGTGTACTCATGTTTGAGTCTCATGATATCGGTAGAGGCTGGGATGGAAGGTACAAAGGCGAATTGCAGAGCGTAGGAAATTATGTATATATCGTACAGGGCCTTGATCGATACAACAAAGTAAAAGTTGTGAAAGGCAACGTACTCTTGTTGCGATAATCAGCTCATTCAGTTGAAATATAGCCTGCTTAGCGGGCTATATTTTTACCTACAAGTTGCTGCCAGAGAGTGCCACTACGTATAAACAACTAGTGTAGGTAGTGGTAAATCACTAATTGTAGGGTAAATCATTGTTAATCAAACTAGTAGTCGATATACTTTCCTAGTTTTATGGGCTGCCCAATCAGGTTGGAATGTTGTATTTATACAGCAGGATAAGCTGTTTGTTGTCAGCTACATAAACTCAATGTCACATGAAAAGCACCACCTTTACTTTCAAAGAAAACAACTGGCAAGGATTAACCGAAACAGCCGCCGACATGCCGGATGCGCAGTTGATTCTACTGTTTGCAGATCGAATGCTTTTGGAAAAAAATTGTTTGAATGAGCAGCTTCAGCAATCCTTTCCACTAGCCCACATTATCAGCGCCTCTACCGCAGGAGAAGTGTTATATAGAAAAGTACAAGAGTCATCAGCCGTTTGCGTGGCCATTCAATTTGACCAGACACCTTTTTCCATTCAATCGGGAAATATCAAAGACTTTCCAAACAGCTATATGCTGGGAAAACAAGTGGCCTCCCAGTTGAAACAGGATGACCTGCGCTACATAATGATTATTTCCGATGGCAACATCATCAATGGCGATGATTTGCTGCAAGGAATCAAGGAAGAGGTGGCGCCTACTGTCTTGATTTCAGGTGGCATGGCAGGAGACGGGGATCGATTCCAACAGACTTTACTGGGTCACAACAATCAAATTGCCGAAGGCAATCTGGTGTTGTTGGGTTTGTATGGAGAGCATATTCAGGTGGGAACAGGCATTCATGGCGGATGGGAAATGTTTGGTCCTGAAAGAATCGTGACACGTTCAGCCGGCAATGTTTTGTATGAAATCGACGATACCAACGGGTTGGATTTGTATAAAAAATACCTGGGCAAATATGCCGACGAATTACCCTCTTCGGCCTTGTTGTTTCCCATAGCGTTGATGATCAATGACGACCAATCTTACCTGGTGCGGACCATTCTTTCGGTAGACGAGCAAAACAAATCCATGACATTTGCCGGAAATATCCCGCAAGGATCCACCATTAGGTTTATGAAATCCAATTTTGACCGGTTGGTAACGGCTGCGGCAGATGCTGGGATGGAAGCCCATTCCGGTATCCAGCAACAAGCTCCGGACTTGACGATGATTGTAAGCTGCGTGGGTAGAAAAATTATATTGTCCCATCGAATTGAAGAGGAGTTGGAGGCAGCAACAGAAGGCTTGCTTGCCAATAGCCCGGTTGTGGGATTTTATTCATATGGCGAGTTTGCACCGCTCAAAGAAAACCTACAAACTTATTTGCACAATCAAACCATGGTTGTTACCAGTTTTTCCGAACGCTAGGACAGTATGTATCATCATCATTTAAAAAGGCAGATCAAAAAATATTTAGACGAGTCGCTGACCTCGGATGAGCGCCTCTCTCAGTTTATCAGGGCCATCAGCGATTCCTATACGAGCTATGAACGCGACAAAGAGCTGAGTGAACATGCCTTTGCCATCAATGAAGAAGAGTACGCGAGCATCAATAAAAAGCTAAAGCAACTTACTGAAACCCTCGAACGCCGAATCGAAGAAAGGACCAAAGAGTTGTCGGATATTGCGCAATTCCCATTGGAAAACCCCAATCCTATTTTTCGGGTTACACACCAAGGAGATATCATTTTCAAGAACCCAAGTGCCGGTAAAATTATTGAAGTCTCTTTCAATGGCCATACCTATTCCATCAACGATTTATTTCGTCATTATTTAAAACGTCACCATCAAAAAGAAGGCAGTTTCAATATTCAGTGTAATCAAACGGATTACATCTTCTTTTACAAGACCATCGTTGGAAAAAACTACATTAATTTTTATGGAGCGGATGTTACAGAGAAGAACGCCATTAAAAGAAAAGAAGAAGAGAATTTCAACCGATTGAATAGCTTCCTGGAATCCACGCAAGATGCCTATTATATTATTTACCAAAAGAACAAAAAAAATAATTTCATTACACAGAAGTGGAAAGATTTCTATGGATTTGATCCTTTGAAAAGCAGGGACGTATTCAAAGACAGGGAAAAATGCCTTACGGCCACCAGCCGTAAAGTATATCTACAAGGCATGAAAGGATTGTCGACAGATGCCAGTGTGGATCTTTTGTATTGCATCAAAAACAAAACAACGGGCCAGCGTTTGTGGCTGTCTGAAAAAGTCAGTAAAAAATTCGATGCTGCATTGAACGACGTGATTCTAAGCGGTCGGATTACCGATGTCACCACCAGTCAGCTGTATGCCCTGCAAATTAAAGAAAGCGAAGAGCGATTCAAGACATTAATGGACAATGTGCCGGTAATGGTATGGGTGTCTAATGAAAACAATATTGTCACTTATTGGAAGGAATGAGTGATTACCAGGAGTATGCATCATATGTCCATCCGGATGACAAGCGCATAGCGATTTATGAATGGAAAAAGAACATCAGCAAACGAAAGGCTGTGATGTCCGAATACCGGTTAAAGGACGCCAAAGGCGTATATCATAATATACTTGAAAAAGCGACGCCTCGTTTTTTACAAGACGGCTCTTATGCCGGTTATATTGGTGCGTATTTTGATTTGACAAAGGAGAAGCAGTTTCAGCAAAATCTATTGCAAGAAAAGAGCAAAATGGATTTGATGTCTCAATATTCTCCTGACATGACCATGTTGGTTGATGAGCGAGGCATCATTGAATATGTTTCGCCCACCATCAAGCGAATCCTTGGCTATTCAGCTGTCTCTGTCCTCCATAAAAAAATCACCCAGTTTATTTGTCCCACTTGCAATAGGATGCTAAAGTCGAGGGAATGGCTTTCATTATCACCCGCTCAAAGCATCAAATATGAATTTCAAATGGTTCATAAGGGTGGCCATCTGATTTGGGTGGAGGCCGGCTTGAATGTGATCAAGGACCCGGCTACTTTGAGCAATAAGATCATGCTGCACTTGCGGGATACAACCAACCTAAAGCACGCTCAGCTAGTCTTACAACAGAGTGAACAAAAATACAGGAGTCTGTTTGAAAACATGAGGCTGGGGGTTATGGAAGTGGACCTGAAAGATAACATTGTATGGATTAACAAGTCATTTGAAGACATGTCCGGCTATTCATTTAAGCAACTGAAAGGAAAGAATGCATTCAATGTTTTCTTGGCTTCCACTATGGATGTGAAGAAAATGACCAACATCACAAAACAGCGCAAAAACAAACGGGAATCCATCTATGAAGTGCAGATGAAGAGAAAGAACGGAAAACTGCTGGATGTGGTCATCAGCGGATCTCCCGTAATTGACATAGATGGCTCGGTGCGCGGGTCTGTCGGAATCCACTGGGACGTTACGGAGATAAGAAAAATGGAAAAGGAGCTTGAACAGGAAAAGGAAATCATCCAGCGGGAAGTGTTGAAAGCTACCCTCACCGCAGAGGAAAAGCAGCGGCAGCTTTTAGGGCATGAGTTGCATGACGGGGTAGGGCAAATGCTTACCTATATCAGTTTGTATTTGCAAGTAGCCGCCAACAATAAAGAATATGACCCTTCTTCGTTCCTAAAGGCGCAAGCCAAAGTGAAAGACGCCTTGAACGAAGTGAGAAGAATATCGAGAAGTCTGGCCCCGCCTGCCCTGATTGATTTGGGCTTGAGAGAAGCTGTTGTAGAATTATTGAATCAGTACACCGAAATTCGGAATACAGTATTTACACTCACGTGTACCAATAAAGACTTTGCTAATATTGATTTCAATGCCCAAAGGACCATTTACCGAGTGGTACAGGAATTGGTCAACAATGCGATCAAATACGCACGCGCCAACTTTGTGAAACTCACTTTTTCGCGGAGTAAAACCAAGCTGGTGTTGAAATACACCGATGACGGCATTGGATTCAATCCACAAAAAGTCAAAAAAGGGGTGGGATTAAAAAGTATCAACAATAGAATTTATTTTTATGGTGGCACCACAAATGTGCAGTCATTTAAAAACAAAGGCACTAGCTTTACCATAGAGCTGCCTTTACAAAACATCATCAACCATGGATAAAAAGATTTCAATCATCATTTTTGACGACCATAGCTTAGTGGCAGAAATGTGGTCAGAGCTCATCAATTCTGACGGAAGGTTTAACGTTCAGGCTATCTGCAACGACACGACAGACAAATCGTTGGAAGTAGTGAAAAACAAACGCCCGGATGTGGTCATCATGGACATCAATATTCCCCCCATTACCGGAATCGATGCCACCAAGCTGGTAAAAAAATTGTCTCCAGGCACAAAAGTCATTGGTGTATCGATGCACAACCAACCCTCTTTCGCCAAAAGAATGCTGAAAAATGGCGCTTCGGGTTATGTAACCAAAAGTTCAAACAAGGCAGAAATGTTCGAAGCCATTGTCTCTGCCACCGAAGGAAAGGTATACGTGTGCAAAGAAATTCAGGAAAACCTGGCCAAGCAGGTGCTGGTAGATGATGAAGGCTCTGATATCAGTAAATTGTCAGAAAGAGAAATTGATGTGTTGAAATTGATTAAAGAGGGTTTGTCTTCGAAGGAAATTGCGGCACAATTGTTTTTGTCTTATCGCACCGTTGAAGTGCATCGTTCCAATATCCTGAAGAAGCTCAACCTTAAAAACACCGCCTCCCTGTTGAAATTCATCCATAATTCTTCTTTGGATATCTAAATTGGATTGATAAAGGATCTGAACCGCTACCGCAGAAGTAGCGGTTTTTTTATGTTTAGACGGCACAAACCCTCGACGACTACGTACAAACACGTATCGTCAATCCGTTTAAATACCCGATTTTCAAAAGTAAACCACTCAAAAAACGAAGGGGAAAAAGCGCAGGGATATCTTTGTTTTGTCAATCGGTTATAGAATCCAATATCCTTTTTTTATTTATCCAATCCATCCGTGACCTGCGAACTGGGCGCATCCTATGAAAAGCTTGCCCGTTTTAATGTCAATTGTCCTGTGAGAAACCAGTTATTTAGCTTTGAATGTTTCAATGGCTTTTTTCGAAAAGTCGCTTAGAATTAATTTTCCGCTGATGGCGGCTCTTTCGAGCAAGAGTTCGCTCCAATGTTCTGTTCCTTTCCAGCAGGTTTTTTTCAATGCTTG
>CAZCCN010000071.1:5872-7393 GCA_964497085.1 uncultured Ferruginibacter sp. | reverse complement strand
CTCTTTGAGAGACTTTGAAAAGGAAGAAAAATATCTGATTGAGAAACATGGCATGAAGGTGATTACCACCAATGAAGTCAGAAGAACCGGTGCAGAAAACGTATGTCGCAAAGTGCTTCGCTACCTCAGCGATTGCACCGACATCTACATCAGTTTCGATGTCGACAGTTTGGATTCATCCATTTCGAAAGGAACCGGCACCCCTGTGAGCAACGGATTAAGAGAGAGAGAGGCCGAAGACCTGATTAGTAAATTCATGCAAAACCGAAAAGTCTGCTGCTTCGAAATCACGGAAGTGAACCCTACATTGGACAAAGAAAACATGATGGCTGAAATCGCCTTTAATATCCTACAGCGAAGCGTGAATATTTTAATGATGAATTAAAAAAAGGGCCCGTCATGACAACTGGCCCTTTCGTCCTTACCATTAACCAAAAACGCATTTCTTTATAACGAAGTGATTTCTTTTTTTCTTCTCAATGACTCCAGGGAAGGGTCCATGGATATCGCCTTGTCACACATTTGTTGCCCTTTGTCAACCTGTCCTTTTTTCTGAAAACACAATCCTGCCTGGTACAAAGCTTTTCCGTCATTGGCATCCAGCTCCAGCATTTTTTGACAATAGGTCAATGACCGATCATATTGACGTTTCTGGTACAGCACTTCTGCCAGACCCCTTAACAGGTCTTTATTGCCTGGTTTTTTAAGCCATAGCTCCATCAGCATTTTTTCTCCCTGCTCGTAATCGCCATTGTACAAACAGGCGTAACCGAAGTTTTCAGTAAAATCATTGGTTCTTGCGTACCCATGGTTCACGGCATCGATAAAAGAATTAACAGCGCCTGAGTAGTCACTCATATTGTACAACAGAATGCCTTGTTCATACATCCACATCGGCTTGGCTTCCTTAAAACGTACCGCTAAATAATAGTAAGGAATGGCTTTGTTGTATTCTTCCATTTCTACATAATTACGGGCCATTTTGTACACAGCTTCAGCATCAGACGGATTGGAAGTGATGGCTTTTTTCAAATAGATTTCAGCAGAAGGATAGTCTTCCAGTTCGTAATAACTGATCCCTTTGATCCGATCAACTTTCGCACATCCCTCGCAAAGCTTTGCAAAATCAAGCGCTTTGGCGTATTGTTTATAGTTGAAATAAATATTCATCAGTTCTTCCGCTACTTTTTTGTCATTGGGTTGAAGCTGAAAAATCTTCAAATACATAACCCTTGCCTGGTCTGTTTTACGCATTTGATTGTAGACAAAGGCATTTTCCATGAAAGTTTCTGTATTGGTGGAATCAAAGGTCAATGATTGATTGAAATATTGGGCAGCGGTGAAATACCGGCCTGCGTTCTTTTCAACGATTCCTTTTTGGAAATAGAACTGTGCGCTATCGAATGATTGTGCTGCAACGACCTGAACGGACAATGCAAACACCAAGGTGAGGATGGCTTTCATAAAGGATCGTTTAACGGGATGAAGGACTATTTGAATATCAATATACTTAACGCTGGA
>CAZCCN010000071.1:0-5862 GCA_964497085.1 uncultured Ferruginibacter sp. | reverse complement strand
TTTCACAAATCTTCCTTTTTTTATCAATGGGACGTATGGCGATCGATTTGTTGATATAATTACCTGTCCCCCAATAAGATACGTCGTCGCTATTGAAAATTTCTTTCCACTGGTTCTTACCTTCAGCGACCATTTTCCAATCGGTGTGATTTTGATTGGATATGTTGAGCACCACCAACAGGTCATTTTCCTTCTTTTTACCCTTTCGCTTAAATGCCAGAATGCCTTCTGCCTGCTTCTGCAATTCTGTCCATTCAAATCCTTTTGGGTCAAATTGGTATTCATATAGGGCAGGCTCATTCCTATACAAGTGCGAGAGCGCTCGGACACAGTCTTGTAACTTTCTGTGAGAATCGTGTTGAAGCAGTTCCCAATCAAGTTCAGATTTGTCATTCCATTCGGAAGATTGACCAAATTCATTTCCCATGAACAACAGTTTGGCGCCCGGATGGGTGAACATATAGCCATACAGCAGCCGGAGGTTGGAAAATTTTTCTGCCTCGTAACCCGGCATTTTATAAATCATGGGGCTTTTTCCATGCACCACTTCATCATGGCTTAATGGCAACATGAAATGCTCATCATAAAAATACATCATGCTGAAGGTGAAATTATTTTGGGCATAGGGCCTTTCTGCATGGGGCACTTTAAAATAGCGAAAGGTATCATGCATCCATCCCATCATCCACTTCATACCAAAGCCAAATCCACCTTGATCCACAGGATGGGTGATTTTAGGCCAATCGGAAGCCTCTTCTGCAATCACTTGTATTCCCTTGAAATCCTGATAGAGTACTTGGTTCATTTTTTTCAAAAAAGCAATTGCCTCCAAGTTCTCATTGGTGCCCCGTTCATTGGGCTCCCATTCTCCGGGCTTTCTGGAAAAATCCAACCGAATGATAGAATTGACTGCATCCACACGCAACCCATCTGCGTGGTAGTGATGCAACCAAAAATGAGCACTACTCAACAAAAAGGATTGCACCTCTCCTCTTTTGTAATTGAAAATATAACTGTTCCAGTCGGGGTGAAATCCTTTTCTTCTGTCTGCATATTCATACGTATGCATCCCATCGAACATGTACAATCCATGCGCATCTGCCGGAAAATGGGAAGGCACCCAATCCAAAATCACCCCAATCCCTTGTTGGTGAAAAGCATCAATCATCTGCATCAACGCTTGTGGGTTACCGAATCGGGACGTGGCGGCGAAATATCCGGTGCATTGATAGCCCCAACTGCCGTCCAATGGATGCTCCATGACAGGCATGAGTTCAACATGCGTAAAACCCATCTCTTTCACGTAGGGAACCAATCGTTCGGTGATTTGGGCATAAGAGTTGAAACTGCTCTCATCATTTTTATGAGGGCGCATCCAACTGGCCAGGTGGACTTCATACACGTTCCATGGGGCATCAAGTGCATTTTTTGCAGGCCGATTTTTCATCCAAGCCTTGTCCTTCCATGGATAATCCAGGTTCCAGGCAACGGAAGCAGTGGCCGGTCTTTTCTCTGCAAAAATTGCATACGGATCCGCTTTCAGTGTCACCACATTCTGCTGATTGCAAATATGAAATTTGTACAAACTTCCTTTGGGAAGCTCCGGAATAAAACCTTCCCAAATACCTGAATGGTCCAGCCGGACAAAAAGCGGGTGTTTGGTTTCATCCCAATGGTTGAAAGATCCTACCACTGAAACCCTTTTGGCATTGGGCGCCCATACGGCAAAATAGTAACCGGGCTTTTTCAGGACTTTGCGAAAATGACATCCAAAAAACGCATATGCATTTTTCAAATCGCCACATTGGAACAATTGAATATCCCTATCCGAAAAAAGAGAATAATTCCAGACAGATCGGGTCGTATCTACAAAATGCTCCTGTTCATATGCCATTGTAATAGTATTGCTGCCGTTTGTATAAAATTAGGGTAAACTTTCTGTGTAATTCGTTGTTTTGCTGATGATTGACCTAATGTAAATGTATCAATTTAAGCTCATTATATAATGTACACTTCCCTATTCTGCAAGAAATCATTTATTCTGATTGTTGTGTTTCAATGTTGCGGGTTGGCCGGATGGGCCCAATCCTCCATCCTTCGTGGACAATTGAACGACAGTTCTGCGCATACTCCGGTTAAGAATGCCGTTGTGCTGGTGTTGTCTTCCAAAGATTCGGTATTGCAGGCCTTTACCCGAACCAAAGCAGACGGCTCGTTTGCCCTTGCAAACATTCCGCAAGGCAAGGGTATTCTGATGGTGATGCACCCCGAATTTGGCGATTTCGTGGATGACATTGTGGTCGAACAGCCTGTACAAACAATCCCCCTTATTTCACTGACCTCAAAGAGTAAATTGCTGGAAGCCGTGGTGATCAAAACAGGAGGCGCCATTCGAATCAAAGGAGATACCACTATTTATACAGCAGACAGTTTTAAAGTTAGTGCCAACGCCAATGTAGAAGAACTGCTGAAAAAATTACCGGGCATTCAGGTGGATAAAAATGGTACCATCAAAGCCATGGGCGAAAAAGTTGAAAAGGTATTGGTAGACGGTGACGAGTTTTTTGGAGATGATCCGGGTATGGCGGTGAAGAACCTTCGAGCGGACGCCGTAAAAGAAGTGCAGGTGTTTGATAAGAAAAGTGAACAAGCGGCTTTTACCGGAATTGATGATGGCAACAGTAAAAAAACAATCAATCTCAAATTGAAAGAAGATCGAAAGAAAGGTTACTTTGGCAAAATCAGTACTGCCGGGGGGATGGGAAAAGACATCAGCAATCGGTTCAACAACAACCTATTGTTCGGCTCCTTCAAAGGCAAACGCAAACTTTCGGCTTTTGTTTTGAATGGAAACACTGGTCAAGATGGGCTGAGCTGGCAGGACAGTGAAAAATATGGTGCCAACGACGGAAACAATTTTGAGATGATGGATGAGGATGGCATATTCGCTTCAGGTTTCCAAAACACCAATATGGATGACGAAGTGAATATCAATACCGAAAACGGTTTTATTCGAAATATCAACGCGGGTATTCAATACAGCAACAAATGGAATGAGAAACATCGTTTCAATTACTCTCCAAAATACAATTTACAGGATTACACCAATCAAAAACAACAGTTCATCAAAACACAATTGGGCGACACCTCCCTCAATGAGACCAACCAAACCATTTCAAGTGTCAATCGATACAACATCAAAAACACCCTGATTTACGAATTGCTGGCCGATACCAGCAACAGCATCAAATTGACAGTCAGGGAAAATTATTACAAAACCCAAAGTGTCGAAGAAACGAATGGTAGCACTTCGGGCGAATCATCAAACCTGAAAAACAGCAGCTCCAGAAATTCGAATCTGTCCAATGAGAAAAATGCCTTTTCGGGGAACCTGATTTTTAAACACCGGTTTAAAAAGGCCCGCAGAACACTATCAATCAATACTGACTGGAGCAACATGGATGCTAATGGAGAGCACTTCCTGCAATCTGTCAATACCCTCTACGACTTGGGCGCACCCATCAGCGTTTTCGTGGACCAACTTACCCAAACTGACAAGAATACACATACCGTATCAAGCAAAATCAGCTATTCAGAGCCTTTGACTAAAAACTGGTCTATGGAATTGGCTTATGAATTGTCTCTGAATGGAGGAATCAACAACCAACGGACATACATTCAGTCTCCTGGCAACAATCAATACAACGACCTGGTAGACTCTCTTACCAATGATTTTAAACAAAATATTTTTGTTCAAACCCCCTCTACCCGATTCAGCTATGCTTATAAAAAATATAAGTTCAATATAGGAAGCGGTGTGGGTATCACGCAATTCAATTTCGTAGACAGAACCGATCAAACCCGATACAACCGAAATTACACAAACTTATTTCCCTCGGCCACCTTTGTGTATAATTACAAAAGCAATCACGCACTCAGGTTCAAATACAATGGGTACAATGCGCAACCTTCTATCTACCAGCTGCAACCCATCAGAAACAACACCAATATCTTCAATCAATACATTGGTAATCCGGATTTGAAACCCTCCTTCTCAAATAATTTAAATCTAACACACAACGGATACAACTTCCTGAAAGACCAGTGGAATTACCAATCTTTCAATATAACCCTGACTGAAAATTCCATTACCAACAATCGCATTGTGAATTCCATCACCGGAACCACCATTACCCAACCCATCAACACCAACGGAAACATTTCTGCCAATTTTTGGTCGGGCTTCGGATTCAAAATGAAGAAATCAGAAATCAGGACCAATTTTACTGTTTTCGGCAATTTTTCAAAATTTGCAGATGTCATCAACAGCCAAAGAAGCTATTCCAAGGGATTAAACACCGGTATCAACATTGACGCCTCTAAATCCAAGGAGAATAAATACGATATCAGCATTAGCAACGGGTTTAGTTTCAATGTCAATAAAAATGCACAAACCAATGGCACCAACCAATTCAAGAGTAATCTGCTAACGGTGAATGCAACCATTTATTATAAAAAGACCTGGTCAATTGCCAATGAATATCAGTTCTATACAAGAGAAAAGATTTATGGAGAAACCAGTGATTTACACAACCATATCTGGAACGTTCAAATACAGAAAACATTTAAAAACAACGAATTCACTGTTTTTGCCAAAGCCAGGGATCTGCTCAATCAAAACATAGGCATTGACCGCAATTACTTTGGAAACACCTTTACAGAAGAAAGAAACCAGCGCTTGAGAAGGTATTTTATGATTGGCTTCTCCTGGGATTTCAAAAACAAATCAGCCGCCGCCCCAGCCAAACCTTAAACGCATTATATGAAATATTTTATTTTGATTGTATTTTATGCTTTCACCCTCACACCGGTTGAAGCCCAGCAATTCATCAACAAAGGAACCATTGAGTACGAAGTAAAAACCAATATCAAGAAAACGCTTGGCAATTCTTCCTGGGCACAAATGATGCAAGGAAAACTGCCCAATTATAAAACAGCTTATTACACCTATACGTTCGCCAACAACAAAAGCCTCTACCGATTTGACCATTGGGAAAGCAAAGACCTCCTTCCTGAGTTTTTCAGACAGAGTGATGAGAAATCTTTCTGGTACACCAATTTTGAAACTGGTCAGTACAACATGCAAAAGGATGTATTCGGAAGCGCATTCAACATCAAGGATTCCATGGTCCACATCAAATGGAGGCTCAGCAATGAAAGCAGAATCATTGCAGGATTCAATTGCCGGAAAGCTACCGGTATCCTGATGGACAGTATCTATGTATTTGCCTTTTATACAGATGAGATCACAATATCGCGCTTGTATACCTCTTGGATGGCGACTAAAATTACAAAGAATGATCAGCAGGCCGAAATAGCGGAACCTACATCAGGCAAGAATGTATTTGATTCCAAAAAGGCCTACAGCACCATTATAGAGAAAACCAAGGGCTGGATGAATGGCAGCGATCCTGACTCGAACAAGTGGCTTGACCAGCTGATTTGGAATGTGTTGTTGTAGAAAAGAAAATATAAATCTTACTTCAATTCAAATCCGTCATTGATCACCGCCCCTTTCTTGATCACCACGATGCCGTCTTTCACCACATAAAGGGAATGATCTACGTCTGAAAGGTGCACCCCGCCTTCAATCACCACATGATTGCCGATTCTGCAATCTTTGTCAGCAATCACGTTCTTAAGCGAACAATGGTCCCCAATGCCAATCTTGGGTACGCCCTTTGACTGATTGGCAGCAATCTCCTCAATCGTTTCGTAAAAATCATTCCCCATGATGTAACAACTGGTAATCTTGCTACCTTGACCAATTCTGCTTCTGATCCCGATGACTGAATTCGAAAT
>CAZCCN010000070.1:0-7442 GCA_964497085.1 uncultured Ferruginibacter sp. | reverse complement strand
ATACATACCTCGATCACCGCAACGGAAAGGGCTGGCCAGAAAACAGCCAGTATTGTTCCAATGCCGCTACTGCCACCTTCACGTGTTGGCTTGCGCCCAAACTGTCTGTGACAACAGAAGCAACGTTTTCGCATACACGAAGTCAACAGGCCGGAGGATTGACCGACCGGCAGTTTCAGGACAACCCACAACAAAGCCTCCGGAGCCGGAATTGGTTCGACCTGCAATGGGTCATCCCAGCCATCACATTCAATTACACCATCAATGAGTATTCGCGTTGGCAGACTAAAATCTTCGCCACCATTGGCAACCGAAACAGTGTGGGTTTTACCGCCGCCATAACAGTGCCCGACAGCATTCGGCCTGCCACGCTCAGTTATGCCAACCGGGTGTTGAACGCAGATACCTATCGCAACTATGCCATTGAAAGCAGGTTGTTGTTGGATTATGCTTTGGGAAAACAACACCATGCATTGTCTGCAGGCATCAGGGTGTATACCGGCACAACCCATCGATACGCGAACGGAAAGGGTACCACCGGTAAGGTATATGACATGACTTTGATTGGACAATACCCGAACAACCTTGTTTTTGAATCCAAGAATGCGGCATTTTTTGTAGAGAACCTGTTTCGCATCCACGAAAAATGGTTGATCATCCCCGGCGTACGACTTGAGTGGCTTCAGGGAAAAGCAAGGGGTCAGAATGGATTCTACCCAGATGGTAGTCCGCTCTGGATTCAGAACATCAGCAAGAGCAGGGCCTTTCTTTTGGGTGGCATCGGGTTTGAATACCACCATCGGCCCCATACCGAATGGTATGCCAATATCAGCCAGGCCTATCGGCCCATTCAATTTGCCAACTTACAGGCGCCGCCCACCACCGATCAAGTAGATCCGGCATTAAAGGACGCGAAAGGATATAACGTAGACCTGGGATACAGAGGAAAAGTAAAAAACTGGATGAAGTTTGATGGCAACGTATTTTATTTGAATTACATGAATCGGATTGGCACCATCATTCCTGCAGGGGCAAATTATCGCTTGATTACGAATGTGGGAAACAGCCACAGTGTCGGCCTGGAAGGATATGCAGAAATCAATCCAATCAGCGCATGGCAAGGCAAGAGTCCGGTTGAGTGTTGGATGTTTGCCAGTTACAGTTATACCTACGCCCGGTACAGCAATCAACACAAAGATGCCAACACCAAAGGCAAGCGGGTAGAAAATGCGCCCGCACATATTCTGCGCACAGGCTTGCACAGCAGATACCGCAGTGTATTGTTTACCGCCCAGTATAGTTATGTAGACGAGGCATTCAGTGATGCCAACAACACCATACAACCAACGGCCAACGGTCAAACCGGATTGATTCCCGGGTATGCTGTGGTGGATGGCAGTACGGAGATTCGTTGCAGCAGCACCCTGACCATCAAAGCAGGCGTCAACAATGTATTCAATAAAAAGTATTTCACCAGAAGAGCCGGCGGCTATCCGGGACCAGGCGTGCTTCCGGGCGATGGCAGAAATGTTTTTCTGACCCTGTCTGCCTCTTTGTAAACCAGGAAGACGAACGATTGGTGACAATGGTTGTTTCTTGTTAATTTTGCAGAAGTCCTTTCATTGATCACGCCAATACTACGCTATGACTTTTACCATTGGAACACCTGCGCTTTTGTTTTCAGCCACCTCTCTTATATTACTCGCTTATACGAATCGGTTTTTGACCATCGCGCAAATTGTACGCGGCCTCAAAAAAACATACGACGAAAAAGAAAACAAAACCATTTTGCTTGAAATCAAAAACCTCAACCTGCGCCTGACCCTCATTCGTTACATGCAATTGTTTGGCGTGTTGTGTCTGTTTTTATCGGTGTTTGCGATGACAGTGTTGTTTCTGGGTTTCAAAACCATGGGTGTGTATATATTTGGCGCCAGCTTACTTTGCCTATTGACCTCTCTGGGTATCTCTTTTTGGGAAATCAGTATTTCTGTGGATGCGCTTCGTGTGCATTTGACAGATTTGATTGAAGAATAAGAATAGCTCGATTAAAATACGGCCCGCCAATTGGCGGGCCGTTCTCATAAAAGCCATCACAATATGTTAATCGTTCGACTTCCCAAGTATTCTATTGCTCAACTCTGGGAAACGAATCAACGCCACTACCCAAACAAAGGCCGCAATCATGATGGGTGCGCCTACGGGTTGTGCATGTTCAAGATGGGTAGCAATCGCGCCGCCCATATACGCCGCCAGGAGCAAGGTGCCCAATACACCGGTGCGGGGAATGATGAACAGAACCAGCGAGGCCAATTCAATGCAGCCCAATAGTTTAAATGTTTCGGCATCGATACCAAAACCCGGTGCCATACTGCCGGAAAGCTTGCCATAGGCACTGCCCGCAAATACAAAGGCTACCATAGCGGTCAGGCCCCAATAAATAATTTTTTTGATGGTTGGATTCATGTGAAGGGGTTTAGTAAGTGAATAATGTTAGGGAAAGATAATAAAATACTTGCTTTCTTTCGCTTGATTACCGACAGCACGGGTTAGCTGCTTACTGATAGGTGAGTAGAACAATCACTATGATGTACATCATTGTTAAGAGACAAGGCTGCTCGTACTTTCAATGCGTGAAAAAATTCAGCACTTTGCTATTGTGGTTACTCATCAGCATACCCCTGTCGGAATGTTCCAAACCAGACAATGCATTTACCATCTGTGGCACGCAGTGTCCTTCCAGCAGCCCGTGGACCGTAGAAAGCCTGGACATGGGCTTGCCTTGTTTCAAAACACAAGACACTTGCGAGCGTTGGGCCCAGACACATGGATACAGCGACAAGCCCTGCGTACAATGTGATTGAGCACAGGAATCAATTTTATTCGACTTCGTATTCAATTTTGACATCCTCAGACAGATCCAAGAATACCACAGTAATCAATACACATTGATTGTTGCTCTTTTTTCGTCTAACTTGTATCAGGTAGTTTTTTTCATCGGCATCCGATGCTTGGCGAGTGGTTTGGGTATATTTTCCCAGATCAGAAACATCTGCTTCCCCATCCATTTTGTAATCTGCTTTCTTTTTGTCATTGATCCGCATTCTGTCTGCCTCTAGCGTAATGTACAAAGCGTTTGGTGTCGTGGTTCTTTTAACTTCCCAATTGTCATTGTCATTTAAAGCACTAATGATGAATTTATTCACTTTAAATGTTTGTGCTTGCAGGCTTACAGAGGCAATCATCAGCAAAAGAATAGCAATAGCTTTTTTCATGTTTTTATTAAATATAGTCAATAAGACACTGCCGCACCGTATTATTTGTGGGTAGTATGCAGTATTGGCTTACCTGGATAAAAAATCTTATAGAGCAATCTGATTCAACTGCTCGTCAATCTTTTTATCCCAAGCGGCCTGGTTGGTGGTGATGGTGGCGTTGCCGCTCTCTGCATCGTATTGTGCCTGGTAAGCCGTCCATTCATTGTAAATATTGTTGTAGATGTCGTCCACTTCTTCCATGGTCAGGTTGCGTGCAGCTTTCAATGCATTGATCAGTTTGGCGGTATACAAATACGTGATGTCGAAATGCCTTTGCTCGTGGTTGAGGATGTAATCGGTTTGAAAACCACGCACAACAGTTGAGTTTCTCTTGTCGAATACACAGCTTACATATACAACCATTTCATTGTTGTCATTGGTGACGTTGTAGGAGATTTGAGATGCCGTAACGGCTACTTGCACATACTTTCTTTTGGTTTCTTTAAAATCGGACCAGGTTAGTTTTCGGTCTTTGCTGTATTCAATATAATGTGGCTTCATGTCTACGGTTCGGTACAACACTTTTACAGTAGGATTTTTGGCGAACAAACTGAGCAGGACAGCAAAGATTATGTTACACATGGCAAAGGGTTTTAAAGGATGAAGCAATAAAATACAAACAGAAAAAAAGAAATACGAAGAATCGTTACAAAGAAGGGAATAGAATTCGAATCAAATAATCGAAAGGGTTGTTTCTATGAAACTACTACATTCAAAGAAGGAGACCGTACAATAAAATGTTAAAGCTATTTGCGCAAGGTGACAATATTGCCACCAATGGTGGTGGTGAGTGCGTTGCCTTGGATATAACCAATCTTTACATAGCCGGCGCTTTCAAACAACTCATTGCCTTTCACCACGCCGCTTTCATATTCTACTTTGTCGTACTCCTCTCCCATGCCCGTAATGATGCGGGTTTTGCCGGTCCAGGATTCGCCGCTTACCACAATCTGTAACTCGGCACTGTCGTCTTTGTATGTGTACACGCCGTTATAATTGGCCGGCGTTTCTGCTGCAGCGGTGTTGTCGGCTGGAGCAGTGGCGGCTGTTTCTTCGGTCGATTCAGTGGTTGATTTTTTTTCCAAGTTGAAGCTGGGTTCGTTGTGGCCAATGCAGCGTGCCGTGTTGTCGCTGTTGTCAATGATGAGGATGTACGTTGGGCTGGAGCCGGCACCATCGCTTAATGCACATTCGATTTTCACCGTATTGCCCAGTTTATCGAGCACTTTGAACGTGCCGTTGTAATACACACGAGTACCATCTTCCTGGTTGATTTGTTCAAGGCTAACTACATTGCTCTCTTTGATCAAAAAAGTATACTGGCTTGCAGGCACATTGATTTTATTTCCATTCACTTCCATGTCGCTGCCATATTGATTCTTCATCGTGTAGGTTTCTTGTAAACCCTGGTACCTGCCCAGGATATCGGCATTCGGATCTTCCGGCTTGGTGGGTAGCGATACGGAATCGGTAGGTACAGAAGTAGGCGTGGAATCGTTGCCGCCACAGGCCATCAGTGCCATCGAGACAAAAGATACAAATAAGCTGGAATAAAATATGGAACGAAACATGATGCAGTTTTAATACTATAAATGTAGGAAGCCTCCTTTTAATAATCAAAAAAGGTGGCCTGTTGAAAGCCACCTGTATAATCTTGAAAAGACTCAATCTTGTTATGCCAGTTCGAATCGGTCCAGGTTCATCACCTTGGTCCAGGCACCGACAAAATCATGCACGAATTTTTCGCGTGCATCTTCACAGGCATATACTTCGGCAATGGCGCGCAATTCAGAATTAGATCCAAAGATCAAATCCACTCGCGTGCCTGTCCATTTGGGTTCACCGGTGGTTCGATCCTTTCCTTCAAACACATCTAGTGCACCCGAAACGGCGCTCCAAGTGGTATTCAAGTCGAGCAAGTGTACAAAAAAGTCATTGCTCAGTGTTTCTGGTTTTGTGGTAAAGACACCATGTTGTGTATGACCAAAATTGGTTTGCAATACCCGCATGCCTCCTACCAACACCGTCATTTCAGCAGGTGTCAGCGTGAGCAGGTTGGCTTTGTCCACCAACATTTCTTCTGCTGAAGCGATGTGGGGCTTGGCTTGCACATAATTGCGGAAGCCATCGGCTTGTGGTTCCAGCACGGCAAATGAATCCACATCGGTTTGCTCTTTGGTAGCATCGGTACGACCCGGCGTGAAAGGCACCTGGATGGTATGTCCTGCATTTTTTGCCGCTTGTTCAATGCCCACGCCACCTGCCAGTACAATCAAGTCGGCCAGAGACACTTTCTTTCCATTGGTTTGGGCTTGGTTGAAATGGGATTGAATGCCTTCCAGTATTTGCAATACTTTTTGTAATTGACCCGGGTGATTGACTTCCCAATCTTTTTGAGGGGCCAAGCGAATGCGCGCTCCGTTGGCACCGCCTCTTTTATCCGAGCCACGGAAGGTGGAAGCCGATGCCCAGGCGGTGGCCACCATGTCTGCAATCGTTAGCTTCGATTCCAGCAAGCTGTTTTTCAATGCCGCAATATCTTTTTCATCAATCAATGGATGGTTCACTGCCGGAACCGGATCTTGCCAAATCAATTCTTCTTTAGGCACTTCGGGTCCGAGGTAACGGGCAATGGGTCCCATATCGCGGTGGGTCAATTTGAACCAGGCCCGTGCAAATGCATCAGCGAACTGATCGGGATGTTCAAAGAAACGCCTGGATATTTTTTCGTAGGCCGGATCCATTCTCAAAGCCAGGTCGGTGGTGAGCATCATTGGTGCATGGCGCTTCGATGCATCGTGTGCATCGGGCACTGTTCCGTCTCCTGCACTGCCTTTAGGCTTCCACTGTTTCGCGCCTGCCGGACTGTGTGTCAATTCCCATTCGTATCCGAATAAGTTTTCAAAATAATTATTGCTCCACTTGGTTGGGGTGGTTGTCCAGGCTCCTTCGAGTCCGCTGGTAATCGTGTTGCCTGCATTGCCCGAACCCAGGGTGTTTTTCCATCCTAGCCCTTGCTCTTCAATGCTCGCAGCGGCGGGTTCCTTGCCTACATACTTGCCAGGATCGCCGGCCCCGTGTGTTTTACCAAACGTGTGTCCGCCTGCAATCAAGGCCACGGTTTCTTCATCATTCATGGCCATGCGACCAAAAGTTTCGCGAATGTCTCTGGCAGCCAACAGCGGGTCTGGCTGACCGTTAGGTCCTTCCGGATTTACATAAATCAATCCCATTTGCACGGCGGCCAACGGGTTTTCCAATTCACGGTCGCCGGTATATCTTTTATCTGCCAGCCACTCTCTTTCAGAGCCCCAGTAAATATCTTCTTCGGGTTCCCAGATGTCTTCGCGGCCACCTGCAAAACCAAATGTTTGAAAGCCCATGGATTCCAGCGCGCAATTACCCGCCAGGATCATCAAATCGGCCCAGGAAATCTTTTTGCCGTATTTCTTTTTCACCGGCCAGAGCAACAAACGTGCTTTGTCCAAGTTGGTATTGTCGGGCCAGCTATTGAGCGGCGCAAAACGCTGCGCACCGGCACCGGCGCCCCCACGGCCATCCGAAATCCGGTAGGTTCCGGCACTGTGCCAGGCCATGCGGATAAAGAAAGGACCATAGTGTCCGTAATCGGCCGGCCACCAGTCTTGAGACTTTGTCATCAAATCGAATATGTCTTTCTTAACGGCTTGTAAGTCGAGGCTATTGAACGCGGCTGCATAATCAAAGTCCTTTCCCATGGGGTTGAAGGCCGTGGCATGCTGTCTAAGAATGGTAAGCTTTAACTGATTGGGCCACCAATCGCGGTTGCGCGTACCGCCGCCGGCCGTTTGTTTGAGGGCACCTCCCGAAAACGGGCATTTACCCGTTGGCTGGGCATTGGCTGAACTGTTGTGTTCCATATAGATTCCTTTTTTTAAGTGGCGAATATAGGATGAATCCGCTGCTTGCAGGATGACTTCCAGCCGAAAACCAGATAATTTGTATGGGTTTGGCTATGAATGCTTTGCAAGTCGGCGCGTGACTGCTTGTTAAACAATACCGGCAGACAATTGTTTGGCCAAAAGCTTGGTTTTTAGCGAAAAAAGGTAAGATTTTCTTTATTCTATCAGGCGGAGATACAGCTCC
>CAZCCN010000069.1:255-7523 GCA_964497085.1 uncultured Ferruginibacter sp. | reverse complement strand
TCCATAAAATTCAACGACATCCAGTTTGGTTTGTTCGCTGATGGCAATGATATGGTCTGCTTGCCGACAGGCGTTTTGGTATTTGTATCGATACAGTAGCCGATCGATGGGTTTGTATTGGTGAGGATATCTTTCAAAAATCAGGTCGTGCATGGTCACCACTGTTTTGATGCCGGTATGCTGAATGCCAATGGGTATTTCGTGGCTCAAACCATGGTACAGGTCAATGCCGTATGGCTGCATTTCATTTTTGACAGCTCGGCTTCGCCACCATCCTTTGAACAGTCGGTTGAACAATCCGGTAGGGGTTACCACATGACAGTTGGGATAATCTGACACCTGAAATCGAGTAGTGACTTTGGGTGCCAGTAAATAATATTCGTTGGTGGTAAATTGTCTGGCCAGGGATTCAACCAATGTTCGGCTGTAGTTGCCCAGGCCGGTGTTGTTTTGGTAAATTCTTTTGGCGTCAAATGCTATTTTCATTCGCTCCTTTTTCCAAACAAATATAATTCCAATAAATTATATCTATGGATGCAAAGTATCAGATAAGATAAGTAAGTTCGTAAAAATTTTTTCTATGGATTTGAAATCATCAATAGCCGCTGCCTGGAGCAATCGGGATTTATTGAAAGAAGAAAGCTATCAGCAAGCTGTAAGGGAGGTGATGGAACAGGTGGACAAAGGCCAATTAAGAACAGCAGAACCGGTTGAGTCCGGTTGGCAAGTAAACGAATGGGTGAAACAAGCCATTCTCCTGTATTTTGCCATTCAGCCAATGGAAACCCATACGCTGCCACCTTTTGAGTTTTACGATAAAATGAAATTGAAAAGTGGTTACAAAGACCTGGGAGTTCGTGCCGTACCCCACGCCGTCGCCCGATATGGTGCATATCTCGCCAAAAATGTAGTGCTCATGCCTTCCTATGTAAATATTGGCGCCTATGTAGATGAAGGAACCATGGTGGATACCTGGGCTACGGTGGGCAGCTGTGCTCAAATCGGCAAGCATGTTCATTTGAGTGGCGGGGTAGGTATTGGTGGCGTCTTGGAGCCTTTGCAAGCCAGTCCGGTGATCATCGAAGACGGTTGTTTTATTGGCAGTCGTTGCATTGTTGTAGAAGGTGTTCGAGTGGGAAAGGAGGCTGTTCTGGGTGCGAACGTGGTCTTGACACAATCCACCAAAATCATTGATGTGAGTGGAGCCGAACCCATTGAAACCAAAGGATATATTCCGGAAAGAAGTGTGGTGATTCCCGGCAGTTATACCAAAACATTTCCTGCCGGCGACTATCAGGTAAGTTGTGCGTTGATTATTGGTAAAAGAAAACCCAGCACCGATTTAAAAACCAGCTTGAATGACGCCTTGAGGGAATTCAATGTGGCTATTTAAATTAAATACATTGAATCAATAAAAAAAAGCTCCAAGTGATTGGAGCTTTTTTAATAAATGCTATTGTACACATTAAGCTTTGGGCTTGGATACAGTAAACACCCTTGATAAGTTGAATCCAAATCTGATTTCTCCTTTACCCCAACTGCTGGTGGTTTTGGTGATGAAAGCTTTTTCGTTCATGCCTGAACAATTGGAGAAATGCAATTGAAAAACGTGCCCGCCGGTTTCGATATCAAATCCGATCGACAATGGATTTTTCATGGTAGAGAACAAGGAACCAGCAGTATTGTTGTTTTCTTCATCTTCTCCAAGGTTTCGTAGGATGTAATGATAATCCACCACAAATGCTGTGCGCTTGGACAACTTGTATCTGGCCCCCAATCCCAATGCATAAATATTGTTGGGGTCGGTAGACAGAGGGACAATATTTAAGTGAACCAGCGTGGGTGATAACTGCGCACTGAATTTTTCACTGAATTTCCTTCCTACAATGATTTCGTGGTAGTAGGCCAATTTGTTGGTGTAATAATTTCTTTCAGGATAGATGCCGGGTGTGGTACTAGCCGTTATTCCACTGACCAAAACCACTGAAACGGGAGAGGGCCTGCTGCCACCTGTAGATTGCTGGATGGGCCGATACTTAACAAAGGCATCCCATTCTTTGTCGAAGGTGCTTCTGCCAATACCCACAGTCAGGTTGTTTAAAATGCCGTAATCAAATCCAAACCGCATGGTGGCCTGGTCCAAACCGTATAAGTTGGAGAATCCGGAATTAAGCAAACCGAACCGGTGTAAAATTCTGACGTCCAGCACGCCCTTGCCAATGAATTCGATGGAATGGCCATTGATGACCCGGCTTGATTTAAAAGCATTTTTAATATACTCTTTTGGTTTGTCACCATTATCAATGGTAGACAATAGATCATCTTGTGCAAAACCTGAGTTTGCGAAAAAAATCAGTGACAGACCGAAGATTACTTTGGATATTTTTACAGACATGTTTATTATTTTAAAAGGGAATAAGTGCAGTTGATTTTGATTCGGGCATCTTTGGCGAGTTTGTCTTTTACCACACCAGGAATGCGAATATTATAGTCTTCCAATATCACTACGAAATCCGACGTGGCTGTTACGGTTTCGCCAGAAACTTTCATTGAGCCTTTTGTTGCTATTTCTTTTTTCACGCCATGTATTTCAAGGGTTCCTTTAACTTCTACCGGATAGCTACCATCTTTTGAAAAATTTACTTTATCAATGTTGGTGATTTTTCCACTGAAGGTAGATTGAGGGAACTTGTCACTTTCCATGTAGTTTTCGTTGAAATGATCCTGCATCAATTGACTCCAGAATTCAAACCCTTTGATCAGGATTTTGAATTGAATTTGACCTGAACTGGCATCGAATGCCGAAACGGTAGCTTTGTTGGTGCCTGAAATATCTTCTACGCCTGTACCAGCATCAAAAAAGGCTGTTCCTGTTTTGGTAGAGTAGAGTTTTTTCTGGCCCGCTGCTTCAAAGCTGAGGAAACCAACCAGGCTCCAAAGAATGATTTTCTTCATGTCTGTATTATTTGTGTGATGATGAATGGTGGACGAAACAAAGCTTCAAAAAGATATTCTTTTCCGATGGGAGCAAACTCATGCCGTCATCTGCTGCAGGAAAATCAAACCCAACATAAATTCCTTTGATGGCAGCATGCTGGCCGGGTAAAAGAGACGCCTTGCTTTTTTCAAATGCCAGGCTGTCAAAACTAAAGTTGATGAATGCTGATTCCCCGCACTCCATGGTAATGGTGTGATCGGATTCCTTCACTTCTTTGATGACGCCTTCCACGGCAATGTTTTGATCTTTGATTTTCTGACCAAAGCTGCTGTCTGTAGACAGCTTTTCCAACAATTGGTCGCTTTTGAAAGTGGCTGTTGGCGCTGACTCTTCGGCGGTAGGAGGTTTGCTGGTAAACAGATTCACGACAGAGAAGAATGCCTTCAATGTTTTATCTGGCGCCAGCCAATAGCTGGCTATCCCCATGACCATTCCTATGACTAGAATTGCCAATACAATTTTTAAAATTTTTTTCATGCCCAAAATTGCTTTCAATCAAATTAATTCGTGTAGCCATGTCCACCACCAATCCAATCGGCAATGGCTTGCTTGTCAGTCGTGTTTAATGGACTGCCTATTGGCATGCGGTCATTTGAAACGGCATCGTTTATCGCTTGCCAGTGGGTAATGATGCTGCAATCGCTGTCAAAATTATAGTTTCCGGCACTTCCACCATTGGTGTGACAGCTGCCACCACTACACTGTGAATTGATAATGGCCTTTACGTTTGTATACTGCGGACCCTGAACAGATCCGGCTACAATGCAGCTTCCTGGATACAGGGTCTCTGCTTTATCGTAATAGCAACTCGAGAAAGCCACTGTGATAAACAAACTCATCATCAATGGCGCAAAATTTTTATTCATCGCTTTAAAAATTATTAAAAATTAATTTTTGAATTAGTTATTTAATTTACCCTGAATAACCCACTGATCGAAAACAGTCAGTGCCCAGTTGGTAGGAAAATTGGCATTGCCATGCATGTTGAAGGCACCATAAGTGGTGTTGGTATTAAATACACAATTGACCGCTGCATTGGTGTTGCCAATGAGCCTTCCGGCAATTCTCTTGGCATTGGTGTTAATACCGGAGTATGTACTGTAACTATTTCCATGGCAGCTCTTGCAGGCTTGCATCTTTGGGGAAACATCGTTTGCAAAAGAGATGGTTGTTGGCGTGTAAGCAATTGTCGCCTGAACGGTACCGGTACATCCTGCACCCGATTTGGCAGTAATCGTGTAGGTGCCAGGAGCCAGATTGGTAAAAGTAGGGCTTGCTTGGAAGTTCGTGCCATCCTTGCTGTAAGTAAAAGTACCGGTTGCGCCACTGGCTGAAACCGTTACAGAACCATAGTCTGATGCCAGGCTGGTACATTTTGTAGTGGCAGCTGTTGTACTGGTGGTGGTGACAGTAATCGTAACACCGGTACAGGGATTGGCAGATCCCAATGTTACATTGGTAGATCCTGTGCAGCCATTTGCATTTTTGGCGATGATGGTATAGTTGCCTGCTGGCAAATTGCTAAATGTCGTGCCCGATTGAAAACTGGCTCCGCCATCTTTACTATACGTATAGCCGGCTCCAAGGGGAACGGTTACGGTGATTGAACCATTGCTTTGTCCGGTTGTAGGATCCACTTTGGTGGTGGTTACGGTGATGGTAACGCCACTGCATGGATCATAATTACCTACGGTCACCTGCGTGGTTCCTGTGCAGCCATTTTCATTTTTTACAGTAACGGTGTAGGCGCCTGCTAATAAACCAGAAAAACTACCGCTGCTTTGAAACGAATTGCCATCTATGCTATAGGTAAAGCTTGTTCCGCCAGAAGTGGCATTGGCGGTAATGGAACCTTTGGATTGGGCCAAAGTGTCCGGCACGGCTGTAGCAGTGATGTCAATGGTTACCCCTTGACAGGTGGGGGTGTTGTTGCCGCCGGGCAAGTCGTGTTTGCAACCAATCATAAAATAAGATGTCAACATCAAAGTGATCATCAACACCAATGCAGCGCTTTTTTTCATAGTGCGAGGCTTTTGAACTTGTTAAGGTAAAGGAGGTTTTGTTTCATGTAAGATGAAACAAATATTCATTTTTTTTAGGTCAGGGCGAAAAAATGTATGTACCAGCCAATAAGTTAACAGGTTGTTAACTTATGTTAAAAAAATAAGATAAATAGCTGAGGGCTAAATAGTTCGAAATATATCTTGAATTTTGCCCGTTAGATCGGTTTCTTTCATTTTGCAGGCAATGTTGATCATGTTTTTGAAGGCGGTAGCATGTGAAATGCCATGGCCGATGATGACTGGTTTGGCCACACCCAATACAGGTACGCCACCATAAGATTCGAAATTGAATCGGTCAAAATGCTCGTCCTGAATCTTTCTGCGTTGAACAATGTCATAGACACTTTCTGCCAGCTTTAATACTACGTTTCCGGTAAAACCATCGCAGACCATTACATCTGCTTTGTTCAACAATATATCCCTGCCCTCAATGTTGCCTACGAACCGGATGTGTGGGTTTTCTTTCAACAGTGGGAAGGCGGCTTGGGCCAATAAATTGCCTTTTCCTTCTTCTTCACCTATGTTCACCAGACCTACTTTGGGTTGATTGATTTTTAAAATATGTTTTGCAAACAAAGAGCCCAATATCGCAAACTGGTTCAGGTTCTCTGGCTTGCAATCAGAATTCAGGCCAACATCCACCAATAAACCTAAAGAGCCGTCCTCTCGGGGAATATAGGCGCCAATCGTAGGGCGAATCACGCCTTCAATCGCTTTGATGCTGAACAAGGCGCCCACCATCATGGCACCGGTATTGCCAGCGCTGATGAAGCCATCAATTTTGTCAGAAGCGAGTAGGTGAAACCCAATGGCGATGGAGGAGTGTTGTTTTTCCTTCAGTGCTTTGGTGGGGTGTTCGTGCATTTCAATGACCTCTGATGCGTGCACAATCGAATAGGCAGCAGAAGGGATTGCGCTGTCTGAGAGGTGTGATGCTAAAACCGTTTCGTCTCCAATCAATACCAAATGAACTGCCTCTTGATTGCTGGCGACAAAAGCAGCAACCCCTTTCACCGCTTCTGCAGGTGCAAAGTCGCCGCCCATCATATCAATTCCGATTCGGATCATGGAAACAAATGTTAAATTAAAAATTCCAAAAACCGGACTGAGTAATCAATCAGGCATTTTGGAATCTGTCTTTTTTGAAAAGAAAATATTACGCTTTGAGTGGCGCTTTTTCAGCTACAAGTTTTCCTTTGTAGTACAATTTGCCCTCGCTCACATGCGCACGATGACGAACGTGTACTTCACCTGTGGTAGCGTCTTTGCTCAAGGTGGGCTCAGATGCCTTATAGTGTGTTCTTCTTTTTGCACTGCGTTGTTGCGAATGGCGCCTCTTTGGATTTGGCATGGTTGCTTATTTTATTTATGAATACTTAATATTAATTGTCTTTGAACTTGTCTAATCCTTTCCAGATGCTTTGAGCATTTTGCTCATTGTGTTTGATTTCCATCTGTTTCAGTTTTTCCAGTACCTCCACATTGCATTTGGGTCCGCCCATCTCTTCGGGGCTGCACATTTTTTGCATGGGAACACTCAACATCACAAACTCGTATATCCAATCTCCCACCTGCAAATGGCTTTCATTTCTCGATATATAAAACACATCCGGATCTTCTTCCTGATCATTCATCTCTTCCGGATTGTCAATCATCTTCACCAGCATTTTGAATTCGTCCCACAAATCCATTGTCAGCGGATTGCCACAACGATCGCAGGTAACGTCTGCTTTGCCGCCCACTTCAAACTTCAGGAGCATGAAGCCGGTGTTTTTTTCGAGCGAAAGGGTGACGCTGGTTTTTGCATTGACAAAATCCTGAGCACCTTTTTCTATAAAGAACTGGTCATCCAATTCATAATTAAACTGGTGCACTCCGGGCTTTAATCCCACAAAAGCAATCTCAAATGCTCTTCTGTTAGCCATTGTGCAGCGTTTAAAGGAGGGCAAAGGTAGTGTTTTTTGACGATATATAGGCTCTGTTTGGGTTGAATTTTGTCTGTAAAAGGCTCTATTTGACTACTTTTATAGCTGTGAAACGCTCCCAAAAGAACATATTGGCGGCCATTTTGGCCCTTTTTTGCCTGGGCATCCATTTTTTCAGCACCCGTCCGGATTGGGTTGATCAGGGGTATAGCAAGGGTTTTTTCCCCTCTTTTTCGGCCGGATTGAGAATGGCAACTGGCATTTTTTCCCTGAGCATCGGGG
>CAZCCN010000069.1:0-245 GCA_964497085.1 uncultured Ferruginibacter sp. | reverse complement strand
TCGGGGATCTTATATATGCGTTGGCAATTGTTTGGATAATTGGCCGATTGATTTCTTTGGGTAAAAAATGCGTGGACCCAAGTCAAAGACAAGCGCCACATTTTTATGCGTCCTGGTGTCTAAGCGTATTTGTATGGCTGTCCACATTGTATATCGCCTTCAATGTTTTTTGGGGTTTGAATTATAACCGAACGGGGATTTCAAAACAGTTGGGAATGGTGAAAGAAAAATATTCCTTAGAAGCT
>CAZCCN010000068.1:2075-7688 GCA_964497085.1 uncultured Ferruginibacter sp. | reverse complement strand
TCGTATGGCTGAACCTGCTGCCATATTGGAATGGTTAACGGATTATTTTAAAGAAAAAAATCAACTGGCCGGCAAAAAAGTATTGATTACTGCCGGACCAACTTATGAATCAATCGATCCTGTCCGGTTTATTGGAAACCATTCCTCCGGAAAAATGGGTATTGCGCTGGCCGAAGAATGTTACAGAAGAGGGGCTACTGTTACCTTGGTGGTGGGGCCTGTGTCAGAACCGATTCCTGCTGGACTTCATGTCGTTTCAGTCAAATCGGCCGCCGACATGTACGATGCTTGCCTGCAGGTTTTTCCGCAGATGGATATCGCCATCATGGCAGCAGCCGTAGCTGATTACACGGTTTCTGTTCCCGCAGACCATAAGATAAAGAAGCAAGACGATGAATTAACAATTACTTTATCCAAAACCAAGGATATTCTTAAAGAATTGGGCGGCCTCAAAAAGCCCGGTCAATGGCTCGTTGGTTTTGCCCTTGAAACCAATCATGAAAAGGAACATGCCATTCATAAAATGCAAGCCAAAAATGCAGACATGATGGTATTGAATTCGCTCAATGATCCAGGTGCTGGATTTGGGCATGCCACTAATAAAATCACTATTTTTGATCAGCAGTTGCGGGAATATTCTTTTGAGGTAAAATCTAAAAAAGAAGTGGCAGCTGACATCATCCACACAATGCTTCGGTTGGCCCATGCGTAAATTCATTTTCATATTGATTTTTTTGACTGGGGTGCTTCGCTTGCAAGCCCAGGAGCTTAAAGCTACCGTTTCGATTAGTGCCAGCAGGGTAGGCAACAATGTCAACAAAAATATATTTCAAACCCTTCAGAAGTCACTCGTTAATTTTTTAAACAATCGAAAATGGACAAATGAAATATATGGTCCTTCTGAAAAAATAGAATGTAATTTTTTCTTGAACCTCGAGTCTACCAGTGATGCCAATGTGTATTCCGGCTCTTTGACCATACAGTCAGCTCGTCCGGTTTTCAATACCTCTTATTTATCTCCCATCATCAATTACAAAGACGACAATATTGTATTCAAATATCAGGAATTTCAACAATTGGAATTTAACGAAAATAGGGTAACGGGTAACGATCCGCAGGTATCTAACCTAACAGCTCTGTTTGCCTATTACGCGTATGTAATCATTGGGTTGGATGGTGATTCATTTGCCAGTCATGGTGGAGATGCTTATTTTCAAAAAGCACAAAATATCATCAACAATGCGCCCGATGGAAAGAATATTTCCGGCTGGAAGGCTTTTGACGGACTGCGCAATCGTTATTGGTTGATTGAAAACCTGTTGAATGCCAGATACACAGCCATTCATGATGTATATTATAGCTACTATCGTTCCGGTATGGATGTGTTTTACTCAGACGAAAATGCCGGAAGGGCGAGCCTGTTTAATACGATTCAATTGCTGGCATCTTTTAATTCGGACAATCCAAATACGATGATCAATCAGTTTTTTTTTCAGGGTAAAACCACTGAGTTGATCAAGGTTTTTTCAAAAGCCCCGCCACAGGACAGAGCCCTGGTAGCTACATTGTTAATGAAGTTGGACATCACCAATGCATCCAAATACAAAGATGAATTAAAATGAGCCGACTGTTTTGTTTATGCTTGTTCTCTGCATGGCTGTATGGTTGTTCCGGACAAGAGCAAGTGCCTCCACGAATCATTCCCCCTAAAAAAATGGAGCTGGTATTGTGGGATTATCTCAAAGCCGATGCTTATTGTAGCAACTATGTTAAGAAAGATACGCTGCAGAACGATTCAATGGTTAATGTGTTGATGCAGCAAAAGATATTTGAACATTATCACATATCCAAAGAAGACTTTTACAATAGTTATCAATATTACATCTCTCATCCTACAGTCATGACAGCTGTAATAGATAGTATGGTAGCCCATCAACGCAAAAGCGTTCGGTTGTTCGATGCCAAATAAATCAGATCGTATGAATAAAATTTTTAAAAATGCTACAGAAGCCATAGCGGACATCTCCGATGGGGCCACGCTTATGTTGGGGGGATTTGGGCTTTGTGGAATTCCTGAAAATTCGATAACCGCCCTGGTGCAAAAGGGGATTAAACAACTTACTTGTATTTCAAACAATGCAGGGGTAGATGATTTTGGTATTGGTTTGATGTTGCAACAGAAGCAAGTAAAAAAAATGATTTCTTCTTATGTGGGAGAGAACGCTGAATTTGAAAGACAACTGTTGAGTGGCGAATTAGAAGTGGAATTGATTCCTCAGGGAACTTTGGCTACCAGGTGCATGGCCGCCGGTTATGGATTGCCTGCCATCTACACCCCGGCTGGTGTAGGGACTGAAGTGGCTCAAGGCAAGGAGGTTCGTAATTTTCACGGCAAAGACTTTTTGCTTGAGATGGCATTCGAGGCTGACTTCGCCATTGTAAAAGCCTGGAAAGGGGATACCATGGGCAATCTGATATACAAAGACACCGCTCGAAATTTCAACCCTTTGATGGCGATGGCTGGCAAAATCACCATTGCCGAAGTGGAAGAATTGGTTCCCGTCGGTTCACTAGACCCCAATGCCATTCATACGCCTGGCATATATGTTCATCGTATTTTTCAAGGGGTTGCCTATGAAAAAAGAATTGAACAACGAACCGTACGACCTTCTGCATAAAATTCTTTTCCTTTTAAAAATACGATCATGTCTTTAGATAAGTACCAAATCGCCCAACGCATTGCAAAAGAATTGAAAGATGGTTATTACGTCAATCTTGGGATTGGCATACCCACTTTGGTAGCCAACTATATTCCAAAAGGCATGAATGTGGTGTTGCAAAGTGAAAATGGTTTATTGGGGATGGGTCCGTTCCCTGTCGAAGGACAGGAAGATGCTGACTTGATCAATGCCGGCAAACAAACCATTACCACTGTGCCTGGTTCTGCCTTTTTTGACAGTGCGATGAGCTTTGGCATGATTCGTTCTGGTAAGGTGGATTTGACCGTCTTGGGCGCCATGGAAGTTAGTGAAAACGGAGACATTGCCAATTGGAAAATTCCAGGTAAAATGGTGAAGGGAATGGGCGGCGCGATGGATTTAGTAGCCAGTGCCAAAAACATTATTGTAGCTATGATGCATACCAACCCGAAAGGGGAAAGTAAATTGCTGCCGGCTTGCACCTTGCCTTTGACAGGCATCGGCTGTGTCAAAAAGATTGTCACGGATTTGGCGGTTCTGGAAGTGACAAGCCAAGGATTCAAGCTTCTGGAAAGGGCACCGGGTATATCCGTGGAAGAGATACAATCCAAAACCGCTGGCAAACTAACGGTTGAAGGAACCATCATAGAAATGACCTTCTAATTACCTCTAGGAAGGTAGCCATCTTATATTAGTCAACTTTTGGTGCAGCAGCCAGGGTTTCTTCATTCACACCCGCAGCATATTTTTCGAAATTTTTCACAAACTGCTTGGCCAATTCTTTTGCTTTTGCATCATAGGATTCTTTATTGGCCCAAGTGTTTCTAGGATTCAATATTTCCGCAGGAACGTTTGGACATTCTTTGGGCATCATCATTCCAAATATAGGGTGAGCTTCAAATGATACGTTGTCTAATTTCCCTTCTAACGCAGCCGTAATCATAGCGCGGGTATAGGGGAGTTTCATTCTGCTCCCTATGCCATAAGGTCCGCCACTCCAGCCGGTGTTGATCATCCAAACATTTACTTGATGTTCTTTCATTTTCTTGCCTAGCATAGCCGCGTACTGACCCGGATGTAAAGGAAGAAAGGGCGCACCGAAGCAAGCGCTGAAAGTCGATTTTGGTTCCACGACTCCGGCTTCTGTACCGGCAACTTTGGCGGTATAGCCGCTGATAAACTGATACATGGCTTGTCCTGGACTCAATTTGCTGATGGGAGGTAGGATGCCGTATGCATCGGCTGTTAAGAAGAAAATATTTTTGGGTGTTTTACCAATGGAAGGTTCCAATGCATTGCTGATAAAGGACAATGGGTAGCTGACCCGGGTGTTTTCCGTTATTTTCTTACTGTGAAAATCGATGGTACGGGTACCTTCTGCGAACGTGACATTTTCAACCAAGGCCCCGGGCTTAATGGCATGAAAAATTTCCGGTTCTTTTTCTTCGCTCAAATCAATTGTTTTGGCGTAACAACCGCCTTCAAAATTGAAGACACTATTGTCTGTCCATCCGTGTTCATCATCTCCAATCAGGTGTCGATTAGGATCTGCACTGAGTGTGGTCTTTCCTGTGCCACTCAATCCAAAGAATATAGCAGTATCGCCATTGTCTCCCATATTGGCAGAGCAATGCATGCTCAACACATTTTTTTCATGAGGCAAAATATAGTTAAGGATGGTGAAAATGCCTTTTTTCATTTCGCCTGTGTAACCCGTCCCGCCAATCAGTATAACCTTTTTGGTAAAATTCACCATCGCAAAATTGTGTTGACGAGTCCCGTCAGTGGCAGGATCTGCTTTGAAGCTAGGCGCTTGAATGATGTGCCAGTCGGGAGTAAAACTTTTCAGTTCTGCCTCAGCTGGGCGCAAAAACATATTGTATGCAAACAAATTACTCCAAGGGTTTTCATTGATCACGCGTATGTTCAGGCGATAGGCATTGTCCGCGCAGGCATAACAATCTCTCACCCAAATCTCTTTGGTTGAAAGATGCTGCATGAGTTTGTTGTATAAGTTGTCAAAGTGCGCCGGATCAATGGGGATGTTAAACTCATTCCAGTGCACACTATTTTCCGTAAGTGCATCTTTCACAATGAATTTATCTTTCGGACTTCTGCCAGTGAATTCACCGGTTGTGATCACCAATGCGCCGGTATCGTTTAAGACGCCTTCTCCTCTGGCAACAGCTTGATCGCTAAGTGTAGAGGGGCTGAGTTGATAATGCACAGGGTGGGTATTGTTGATTCCGAGTGTAGCCAATGCCGCAGTGGGGTATTGGGCAGAAATGGTTTCTGGCATAGCAATCATTTGTTTTGATTAAACAAAGGTAGGGGGTCGTTATTTTAATAAAATACTAATTAATCATATAATTTTTAAAATACGTCTAATCATATATAATTTTATTAAAATATTTCTAATAAAACAAGGATATATTCATAAGGATTTTGTGATATTGTATCAAACGTTAAACAGTAAATAATTTTCCGGTCTACATCCTACTAATTGTGGGCTTTTGAACGAAAACATTTTAAAAACGTATCTTGTAAATCAATAAATAAGGCATCGCACCCATTCTATGGTCTTTATCCTCTTTTTCAGCTGTACAGGCCAATGAAATAGTTGCTTTGCCTACCCAAACGCAAATGTTTTAAACCAATGAAATACCTTGCTTTAGACCCCTCCATCTTTGTTAGCAATCGTCGTCGTTTTGTTGAGAAAATGACCAAAAACGCGATTGCAATTTTCAATAGCAATGATGAGTTGCCCACTAACGGCGATCAAGTATACAAATTCAAACAGAACGCTGATCTTTTTTGGTTGACTGGAATTGAACAAGAAGACACAATGCTGATTCTTTTTCCCAATAATCCCGATCCCAAATACAGAGAAGTATTGGTGTTGGTTCGTCCGAAT
>CAZCCN010000068.1:0-2065 GCA_964497085.1 uncultured Ferruginibacter sp. | reverse complement strand
TTGTATGGTTGGATTCGATCGATGCGATGTTGCAGCCCTGGATTCACTTGGCTGATACCATTTACCTGAACACCAATGAAAATGACAGAAAAGCCAACTTGGTTTCGGTTAGGGATTATCGCTATGCCGCTATGATGAAGGAGCGATATCCCTTGCATCAATACGAACGCAGCGCCAAAATCCTTAAAGACCTTCGGTCTATCAAGTCGGCAGCAGAAGTGCAGGTGATGCAGCGAGCCATTGACATTACAGATAATACATTCAGAAGGGTGATGCAATTTGTGAAGCCCGGCGTAATGGAATATGAAATTGAAGCAGAGATCATGCATTCGTTTCTTTCTCAGCGCGCAACCGGACCAGCGTATGGTTCCATCATTGCCAGCGGTGATCGTGCCAGGGTATTGCATTATGTAGAAAATAACCAGGCCTGCAAAGACGGCGAATTGTTGTTAATGGATTTTGGTGCTGAATATGGCGGCTATTGTGCCGATTTAACCCGAACCATACCTGTCAATGGAAAGTTTACCAGAAGACAAAAAACAGTTTACAATGCTTGTCTGCACCTTCATCAATATGCAGCCAGTATTCTAAAGCCCGGCATCAGTATTATTGACTATACTGAAAAAGTAGGAGATGAGGCCACCGTGGTTTTTCAGAAAATCGGTTTGTTGCGAAAGTCTGATATTAAAAACGAGAATCCTGAAAATAGGGCCTATCGAAAATATTTATACCACGGCATTTCTCATCATTTGGGAATAGATGTGCATGATCTGGGTACTCGTACCGAACCCATTAAGGCAGGAATGGTGTTCACCATTGAGCCAGGTATCTATATTGAAGAGGAACAAATGGGTATTCGTATTGAAAACAATTTTTGGGTCACTAAAAATGGCAACAAGGATTTGATGAAGAATATTCCCATCACCGTAGAGGAAATCGAAGCTTTTATGAAAAAATAAGCATTGTTTGCCAAAGTAGTAATTACATGAAACACATTCCCAATCTTTTTACCCTGCTCAATTTGATTTTTGGCTGTTGCGCAATTGTCGTGGTGCTGCAGAATGGCATCATGATTCAGTACACGGCTGAAGGGAGTCAATTGATTGATGTGCCCGAAAGAATTTGGCTGGCGTCTTTGTGCATTGTATTGGCTGCTCTCGTCGATTTTGCTGATGGGTTTGTAGCTAGGCTGTTCAATGTCCAATCCGAAATAGGAAAACAGCTGGACTCCTTGGCCGATGTGGTAAGTTTTGGCGTAGCGCCCTCCATGATTGTCTACCAATTTCTACGAATGAGTTTTGCGCAGGATGATAATGGAATGAATGTTTCGCTTTGGTTTTTAGTACCTTCTTTTTGTATAGCAGCGGCTGCCGCCTATCGGCTCGCGGTTTTTAATTTGGATTCAGAACAACAATATGGATTCAAGGGTGTTCCGACCCCAGCCGTAGGGTTGTTGTTGGCTTCGGTGCCTGTTATATACTGGCATGCTGCCAGTCCGGTTGTGTTGACAGTGTTGTTGAATAAATGGTTCTGGTACGGAATGATTCTGTTGTTGGTATACCTCATGAATTGTCGCATTCCCATGCTTTCCCTGAAGATTTCATCTTATTCTGTAAAAGAGAATGCCCCCAAAATTATATTGCTGGTCTTTTCCGTTTTGTGCGTGCTGCTAATGCAATGGTTAGCGGTCCCCGTTATTTTTATCGGCTACATTCTTTTATCTTTGTTGTTTAAAAATAAATGATTGTATGATGTTTACTGCACAAATCAAAGTCATGCCTTTGAAAGATCTATTGGATCCCCAGGGAAAAGCTGTTTTGGGCGGATTGCAAAGCCTTGGCTTGCAACCCATCCAGGATGTTCGAATAGGTAAACACATCGACCTGCAAATACAAGCCACCAGCAAGGAAGAAGCTTACCAGATTGCTACCGAGGCAGCCAAAAAACTATTGGCCAACCAGGTGATGGAAATGTTTGAGATTCAAATTCTCTGATCAAAGCCCCTTACGTCGGATAACTTTTCTATATGCTGTATCTCGTTCCTACACCCATCGGCAATCTGTCC
>CAZCCN010000067.1:0-7709 GCA_964497085.1 uncultured Ferruginibacter sp. | reverse complement strand
CCAGATTTATACCTTAAATCTAAACGAGAAAACCTATTCGCCCCAAAGTTTGAAGCGGATTTCCAATGGTAAAGGACGCACCACTTGCTCTTATTTTATGCCCGATGGTCAACATATCATTTTTCAAAAAACCAATCCGAAAGAAGGGATCATGTGTGACCAGATATGGATGGGCAAAATCCCCACCCAACTGGGCGAAGTTTTTTCACCCAAATTGGTGAGTACCGGAACCGGGCGTACCACCTGTGCTTTTTTCTATCCCGACAACAAGCATATTGTGTATGGTTCTACCCATTTGGGGGGTAAGGATTGCCCGCCGGTTCCTGATCGTTCTAAATATGGCAATAAATACATCTGGCCCATCTATGAAAGCTTTGACATTTTCAAAGCCGATACAAACGGAAACATTGTGAAGCGATTGACCAAAACCAAAGGATACGATGCCGAAGCCACCCTTTCTCCTACAGGAGACAAAATGGTTTTCACTTCCATGCGTGACGGAGATTTAGAGCTGTATACGATGGACTTGAATGGTAGACATGTAAAACGCATTACCCACACCTTGGGCTATGATGGAGGTGCTTGGTTCAGCCCGGATGGTAAAAAAATCATTTGGCGCGCCTCTCGTCCTTCTACTCCCGAAGAAATTCAAGAATACAAATCCTTGTTGAAAGAAAACCTGGTAGCACCCACCCATATGGAAGTATGGATGGCCAATGCCGATGGTTCTGATGCCAAACAACTGACCAATTTAGCCCAAGCCAATTGGGCACCAAACTTTACGCCCAACGGGCAATTCATTTTTTGCAGCAACCACGAATACAAAAGAGGCTTTCCTTTCAACATGTATCTGGCCAATGTAGACGGCTCCGGTATGCAAAAAATTTCGAGAGACAAGGGATTTGATGCATTCCCCATGTTTAGCCCTGATGGAAAGAAAATTGTCTTTTGCAGCAACCGAAACAATGGAGGAACCAGGGATACCAACATTTTTATTGCCGATTGGATAGAATAGTGTCAATCCAACTCAATCACTTCGCAATCTTTGATGTCGGCTTTGTCAATCACAAACCGAATGATGGTGCGGACTTTGTGCCAACCTTGCTTGCCTGCCGCGCCCGGATTCATGTGCAAACAACCCAACGCCTCGTCGTACATCACTTTAAGAATGTGTGAATGACCACTGATGAACAATTTGACACCATGGTTTAGAATGGCTTTTTTGATGCCCGGAGCATATCGGTTGGGATACCCTCCAATGTGTTGAATCATCACCCGGATGTCTTCGCAATCAAACAAAATATGTTCGGGATAGATGGCTCGAATCGCCGGGCCGTCAATGTTTCCATAAACACCTCTCAGTACCACTGTTTGCGGAAAGCCACTGACTGCATTTTTCATCGCTTCGATCAACTCAAGATTGCCAAAATCTCCGGCATGCCATATTTCATCACAGTCCTTGAAGTGCTCAAAGACCTGTTCATCCAAAAACCCGTGTGTATCCGATATCAGTCCAATTCGTTTCACATTCAATTACTTAAAAAGCATGAGGTGGCCTGCCGAAGCGAAGCTAAGAAATCGTTTAAAAAATTGTATTTTTATTGAAAGATAGGTAGCTTTATTGTATCAAACACAATCTGATTCACATTGCCTTATCACCGGAACTTCACATATTACATTGATAAGCGAAATTGGAAGTACTACTTTCTGATGCTGGCGCTTTGTAAGGGTTATGGAAGCCTCTCTTTCTTTTGACCCCTATTTTTCAACTCAATTTATTTTTATGTCACATTATTATACACTGGGAACCATTCCCCACAAACGCCATACACAGTTTCGTAAGCCTGACGGCGGCTTGTATGCAGAGCAATTGTTTTCAACCGAAGGGTTCTCCAATGACTATTCCATATTGTACCACACTTATGCACCTACGCTCATTGTCAAGTGCGATCCGCCCGTGGATGTGTCGCCTAAGCCGGCTGAGGAAAAAATGCTCAAGCACAGGAGTTTTGAGGGTTTTCATGTAAAGCCAGAAGCAGATTTTTTGGACAGCCGAAAAGCAGTGCTGATCAACAATGATTGTCACATTGTGTTGGCCGCACCTCAAGAAAGCATGACGGATTATTTTTATAAAAATGCCGATGCAGATGAAATGATATTCGTACACGAGGGAAGTGGAGTGGTAAAAACCTGTTACGGAGAATTGCCATTTGGCTATGGTGATTACATCGTGCTTCCCAGGGGAACGATTTATCAAATTCATTTCAACGACAAGAACAATCGGCTCTTTATTGTTGAATCCTTTCATCCCATTCGCTATCCCAAAAGATACATGAGTCGATATGGACAATTGATGGAACACGCGCCTTATTGCGAAAGAGACATCCGTTGTCCGGAGAATTTGCATACACACGATGAAAAGGGCGACTTCGTCATCAAAACCAAGAAGCAGGAATGGCTTTATGGCATCCATTACGGAACCCATCCTTTTGATGTGGTGGGTTGGGATGGTTGTTGTTATCCTTATATCTTCAGTATTCACGATTTTGAACCCATCACCGGAAGGGTTCACCAACCACCGCCCGTGCACCAAACATTCGAAACCGATGCTTTTGTGGTGTGTTCATTTGTACCACGTTTGTATGACTACCATCCACAGTCCATTCCGGCACCTTATAACCACAGCAATATTGACAGCGATGAATTGTTGTATTACGTTGATGGTGATTTTATGAGTCGAAAACATGTTACCAGGGGCATGCTGACCCTGCATCCTGCCGGTATTCCCCATGGGCCACACCCGGGTGCTGTTGAAAAGAGCATTGGAGCCAAGGAAACCAAAGAGCTGGCGGTGATGGTGGATACGTTCAGACCGCTTCAATTGACACAGGTAGGCCTGGAAATTGAAAACCAGGGGTATGTGATGAGCTGGGCGGAATAAGATGCATTTCATTTTTTTGAATGATTGTTGTCAAGCTTGTTTTGGTTTGCAACTGGTAGATTGGTCTAAAAATGACCAGCTATGTTAAAGTACAATTCAATTCAGGTGGGCGACTATGTGGTTGCCAATAATCAGGGGGACTCGGTATTGGGGGAGGTAGTCAGACTCAACCCCTATAACAAGCAGATTTGCATTGATACGGGTCCGCAAAATTTTTGGTATGACATCAGTGAAATTGCGCCCATTCCGCTCGATGAATCTGCCTTGCGGGAATTTAAATTCCACAAACAGTTGCTTCCCAACGGGTCTGTAAAATATGCCAAGGGTGCATTTAGGATATTGCTGCCCAAAGAGGATGATTTCTCCCGCATGGAAATCTGGTACAGAGAAGAGCATCGACATGTTACGCAGCCCATTTTTGTACACGAATTGCAGAACCATTTTCACGAAATGACCAAAGTGTATTTAAACGACATCCCTTTTGATTGATCCATGGTGGCAATAAAAAAATCCCCTGGAAGTCAGGGGATTTTTTTATGTTCGGATGAATGTTGTCGAACTTATTCAGCAGATTTTTCTTCGCTGCTGTCGCCATCCATTTTAGCTTTCAATCCGGCTAGCACACCTAAATCACCCAAAGTTGCTTTTTCAACTTTGCTTTGGATGTTTTTAACGGCCTTCTTGGTTTCTTCCGCTTCAGCTTTCTTTTCTTTGTGCTGGATTTGTTTCTCTTCTTCTTTTTCCTGTTCCCACAAGCGGGTATGGCTTAGTAAGATGCGTTTGTCGTTGCGATCGAATTCAATCACCATGAACTGAGCCAATTCGTCAGCTGCAATGGTTTTGCCATCTTCCTTGGCCAAGTGACGAGCAGGAGCATATCCTTCCAATCCGTAAGGCAATTGGACAACGGCGCCTTTGTCATCTTTCTTTACCACTGTTCCTTCATGGATAGATCCGATGGTGAAAACAGTTTCAAGTGTGTTCCAGGGATCTTCTTCGATTTGCTTGTGTCCCAACTGCAACTTGCGTCCTTCTTTATCAATGCTCAAAATGATTACATCAATTTCGTTGCCTACTTTAGTGTATTCATTGGGGTTATTGAATCTTTTCAGCCAGCTAAGGTCGCTGATGTGAATCATTCCACCGATACCGGTAGCCAATTCTACAAACACGCCATATGGAGTGATGTTCTTAACGGTTCCTTTGTGACGGCTGCTTTCTGGAAACCTTGTTTCGATGGTGCTCCATGGGTCTTCTGTCATTTGTTTAATAGACAGACTCATTTTGCGGGTTTCTTTATCGAGGGTAACCACTTTTGCTTCGTGTTCGTCGCCCAATTTGAAGAATTCTTTTGCATTGATAGGGGTGTTGGCCCAGGTAATTTCGCTTACGTGTACCAAACCTTCCACTCCAGGTGTGATTTCTAGGAATGCGCCATAGTCTTCAATATTGACAACCTTACCTTTAACAATTTGACCTTCTTTCAAGTTTTCGGCCAAGGTATCCCATGGATGAGGCGTCAATTGTTTCAGACCCAAACTGATGCGTTTTTTGTCGTCGTCGAAATCAAGAACCACCACATTTAATTTCTGATCCATTTTCAATATTTCAGAAGGATGGTTGATGCGTCCCCATGAAATATCAGTGATGTATAGCAAGCCATCCAATCCACCCAAATCCAGGAACGCTCCGAAATCGGTGATGTTTTTGATGGTTCCTTCCAATACTTGTCCTTTTTCCAACTTGCCGATGATTTCAGCTCTTTGTGCTTCAATATCGCTTTCAATCAGTGCTTTGTGAGATACGACTGCGTTTTTGATGGTTTCATTGATCTTCACCACTTTGAATTCCATGGTTTTACCAACAAACTGATCGTAATCGGTTACAGGTTTCACGTCAATTTGAGAACCTGGCAAGAATGTTTCCATGCCAAACACGTCCACAATCAAACCGCCTTTTGTTTTGCTGGTAACCAAACCGGTAACAATCTCACCTGTTTTGTTAACCTCCACAATTCTTTCCCAAGCCCTGGTAATTCTGGCAGACTTGCGGCTCAGGTTAAGGTTTCCATCTCTGTCTTCTTTTTCCACCACCATTACTTCAATCACGTCGCCTACTTTCACGCCGCCTGGAATGTCTCTGAATTCATTCAAAGAGATCAAGCCGTCGCTTTTAAATCCGATGTTTACGACTGCATCTGTTTTGGTCAACGATTCGATCGTTGCTTGAATCATTTCGCCGTCGTTGATTTGCTTGAACGTGTTGTCGTATACTGAATCGTACTTCTTTCTTTCTTCTGTTGAATAGAAAGCAACGTTTCTTTTGTCGCGACTCCAGTCAAAATCGTCGTGGGCTGTTTGTACAGGCTCATTTGTTGTCGCAGTAGCCGGTGTTGCATGGGCAGCGCCTGACTCCTGATGTTCTGCGTTTAATTGTTTGTGAATATAGATTGACATAAAAAATAACCCCGTGGTTTTTAACGGGGTGGCAAAGGTACAATTTTTCACTATACAAACAAGCTGAAATACAGGTCTGTATTGGTTTTTTCGAGCCAAGTCAATTTCGCTTGCAGGAGTAAATGGATACCGCACATAGTATAGATTTATTTAATTGATAGTCAACATTTTGTATCATAAACGCCCTAAATGCGGGTACAGGGTTTTGTTGTGCTATCTTTGCCAAAAAATAGAGTATGGATAAAAAAGTGTCTGAGTCGCTGGTGGTCATGACAGAGTTGGTGCTTCCCAATGACACCAATACTTTTGGCAACCTCATGGGTGGCCGGTTGATGTATTGGATGGACATAGCCGCGGCCTTGGCAGCCATGAAACATTGCGCCGCTCCGGTGGTGACGGCCTCTGTTGACAACATTTCTTTTGAAAGCCCCATTAAGCTGGGCAATGTGGTGCACATAGAAGCCAAAGTAACCCGCACGTTCAACAGCAGCATGGAAGTACACATGAGTGTCTGGGGCGAAGATGCCATCCAGCAATATCGATACAAAAGCAACGAGGCCTTTTATACGTTTGTGGCATTGGATCCCAACGGTAAACCACGTCCGGTGAACAAAGTCCTTCCCGAAACAGCTGAAGAAACCAGGTTGTTCGAAGGGGCCCTGAGAAGAAGGCAACTGCGGTTGATCCTAGGTGGCAAAATGAAACCTGAGGATGCCGAAGAATTGAAAGCATTGTTTGTAAAATAGATTTACTCAACACATTATCCAATTCCATCGATTGTTCTTTCTTATGTCTGCAGAAAAAATTACATCTATTTCTTTTGACAATACTGAATATGCTTTTGCATATAAATCTGATCCTGAGCTGACCAAAGCCAAATGGTTGTTTGCCGCGATGGGTCATCCCTTGTTGTTGAAAATGGGGCTGGCATTGATGCCGTTTGCATTGAAATGGCGTATTCCATTTACCCAAACTTTGATTCGGGCAACCTTGTTCAACCAGTTTGTCGGGGGCGAAAATTTGCCCAAAACAACGCCAGTATCCCAGCGCCTGCATGATCACAAAGTGCAAGTGATTCTCGATTATGGGGTAGAGGGGGGCGTGCATGAAGCGGCTTTTGATGAAGCCGCCGCCGCCTTCATTGAAGTAGTGACACACGCCGCCACCCAACCCAACATTCCCTTTATTAGCATTAAAGTAACCGGAATCGCTTCTTTTGAGCTGCTGGAAAAAATACAAAGCCTGATGTCTCAAATCCAGGTCGATGGTTTGACACGTCGCTATGAGGAGGCCATCGGACAATTGACCCAAGCGGAACAATTGGCCCTGGAAAAAAGTGAATCAAGGTTGTTGTCTATTTGTAAAGTGGCGAAAGAAAAGAAAATCGGCATATTGATTGATGCGGAGGAATCTTGGATTCAAGATCCGGTAGATGTGCTCACCATCCGCATGATGAACCGGTTCAATCAAGAAGCCTGCGTTGTATACAATACCATCCAACTCTATCGGCATGACCGGCTTGCCTTTTTGCATTGGAGTCACCAGGATTCCTTGCAGCATGGATATTTATTGGGTGTTAAATTGGTTCGGGGTGCATACATGGAAAAAGAGCGAGCCCGTGCAGCATCGATAGGGTATGCTTCACCTATTCAGCCCGATAAAGAAAGCACAGATAAAGATTACAATGCAGCGGTGAATTATTGTTTGCAACACCTCGGTCAAGTAGCTGTGATCATTGCCTCTCATAATGAAGCAAGCAATCTGTTGGCGGTGGAAACCATGCAAAAGAATGGTGTAACGATTCATCACCCACACCTTCATTTTTCACAACTCTACGGCATGAGTGACAACATCACTTTCAATTTGGCCAAAGCGGGTTGTTCGGTGAGTAAATATCTGCCTTTTGGCCCCATCAAAGAAGTGATTCCCTATTTGATGCGCCGGGCGCAGGAAAACAGTTCAGTAGCAGGGCAGACCGGCAGAGAGCTTGCCTTGATTCACAAGGAAATCAGACGAAGAAAAAATGATTCCATCACCTCATAAATAGTGAGCCCATGTTTTCACAGGACAATCCATTTGAAAGTAACACAGACAACCCATCTATTTCGGCCGGCTTGCGCAACCTGACCTTGCTCACCATCATCGGCAGCATTCTGACGTTCCTTTCTGCTGGGTGGAGTTTTGTGACGGCTAAAAAAAGCTACGAATCTTTAAGGGATACCATTGAGTCGGGCGCCTATGACAATGCCCCTTCTTGGATTAGAAGTATGCTCTCTCCTGAATTATTGGAATCCACCAAAAAAATGTACGAA
>CAZCCN010000066.1:2612-7768 GCA_964497085.1 uncultured Ferruginibacter sp. | reverse complement strand
GTGACCACTCCATTTACTTTAGATACAGTCAGGGGCAAGGTAACCGTAATAACCTCATCCGATTGTAGTCCAACTTGTTGATAACTCGGCTGCGACTGGTCCTTAGTGAATTTGAAAATGAAAGGAATATTTCTATAAAAAGAGTCCAACATGGTAAACCCATAATTATACAAGGTATGGTACAGCGAATTGCCTGCTCCTAAAATAGCTTGGTCTCCTTTCCAGGTGTCTACATATGCATTAACAGAAGGATTGTACAATAAATTATACACAATAATGTTCGCATTGCTTGGCATGGCATTGATAAAATTCATGATGTTCTGCCGCTGAGATAAAGTAGAGAAAGGGAATTCAAATTGCTTTTGTCTGGAACCCGAACCAGGAGGATTGCTGCCATAAGCGCCTGTCGGTGTATTGGCCATTGGCACCCCAGTTTGGCCATCTAGCACTACAAACTGTAATGTATTAAACGAATTACCCCAATTAGAAATCGGATCTGCATCCAAATTGATATAGGTAAACTGATAATCATTGGGCGGATAGTTGCCAGTTGAAATCGATAACGACTTATTTAAAGTTTGAAATGCAAATTTTCTATCCGGAGCCATGAAAATGCTTTGATTGAAACTGCTTTTCTGGTGTTGAAAATAATGTGATTGATTAAAGCCCTCGCTACTGGTCGATAGATATACAAAAGAAGAGGTGTTCCAAATGTAGGGATTCGTATTCAAAGGCACCATGGCCACCCGCCAATAGTACACCGTGTTGTCAGAGAATGACAAATTGGAAGGAGTGAAAGTAACTACACCCCCAACCCCTGCTTCGTTATATGATTTCTTGAAAGCCGAGTTGAACAACGCAGTAGTATCCACTTCCATTACGTATTGCCTTGTTCCACTTATCGGATTGGCGGTACTAGCTACGAAAGAAATATTCTGTTGATTGACGATCGAAAAATTATAGGGATAAACAGGCCTTAGCTCATCTTCAAAAATATAAAAATTCTTGGTCAGCAGATTATTGGTTTCGTATTGCTCGGCAATCTTATCCGTGTAATCCAGGTGAACAATCAGATGGTTCAGGCCTTTATATGTACTGGCCACAATGGGCACCACCAAACTGATGGAATCTTCGTTTCGGATGGACGGAATCAATGCGTTGTATAATACTTTTATCGAATCGTTGGGCAACTTTCTTTTTACAGACACCCACATAGAATCCCCCACTGCCTTACCAATGTTTCTCATGTTGATTTTAACATTGAAACTATTATCTGCCACCGTGATGATATTGGGACTGATTTTAACCAATGGATCCTCAATGACATAATCCGGCTTTTCGAAAGCATTTATTTTGAGTGCAGGATCTCCATGCAAATTGATTTCTTCCAGGTGGATGCGGGTATAGAAATCCAAATTGGCATCGTTTCCGCCCAATTCATCCGTCACATATTTGATTTGATTGCCAATGGTATTTCCATACATCGTTTTGGAAAAAGCCGTGTACAATGACGTATTGTAGAAATTCAAGAAAGGAGGAATGCCAAAATGGGTGTCTGCCAAAAAGCCGATGCTGCCTCGTTGATTGGCAAGGATGTACTTTTCGGAAATGGTCATTGTACCCGATACCCGCTGAGGATCGTAAATATAGAAATTACCCGCACTGCAACCGCTTACATTGAAGAAAGGATATTTTCCGGGATTGTTGTAGGCATCCGGATTGCTCAAATTAAATTCGAATGTATTGGCAGATGAGTGTCCAAAATAACCGATGAATCCAAGTCCTTCGGCAAACAAGTCTTCGATTCGCTGGCTGCTCACCTGTTGCACGGCTCCGCTGGATGTTTTAGAAAAAGTTTCCACCTTGCCACCGTACAACGTATCCTCGGCAATGGTCTTATACAAACTCATGTAACTAAGAAATGACAAATTCTCACTACTATCCTTGCCACCGGCAATGTGCAAAATGTTTTTCATCCAGCTTTTGTCATTGATAGAAGGACTGGTGGTGCGTTGAGCCGTTTCGTATTCTTTTATTTTGACAAAGTAATGGTTGACTTCATCAGGCGTAATAGCCCCCAACCGACCCACCGAAATGGTATGGGCGGTCAAACCCGGAAGAGCAACCAACAATCCATCTGATGCGGGCCATCCAAAAGTGGGAACGAGGTCTTGTTGCTGACAAAGCGGATTGCTTTCGTTGAGTTTCTGGTCGATGTAATTGACCCCCCTTCCAATCAAGAAGAGGTAATTCGGTTTGGCCGTAAACTGGGCATTGGCGTACCGGATGAAATCCCTGATGGCTGCAGGATGGTGTTTGATGCCAAAACCAAACTGATCGGTCAATTCATTGATGTCATACACTTTGGCATTGAAGCCGCCACCGGCTACACTACTCCGGTATTGACGATACTGGTCTACGTAATTGTTTCCATTGCCATCGTTGTACAAAGCCGGATGGCTGACAATGAGATAATCTCCCTGGTTATTGGTAGCTGTCAGGTTTAGAAAGGTGCGGGTAGTGACAATAGAAATTTGTTGCGGATTTTCCTGACTTGCTAGCATGAATTTCCGAGAAACATTGGATGCTGGCAAAACAAATTTCACTTTGCCGGGTGTGGAAGCTATTTCACCTACATACCTGTTGCCATTGGTGAGGTCGAATAAAACAGGGGCCACTGCACCATAATTAACATTATCAATCACCAAATAGTTGCCGGAGGGAGCCGCCGCCAAGTCAAATGAAAAATACCTCGCATTGCCAAAGTTGAAAGTGGCCGGATACGTCAGTCCAACACTTGCTACCGCAATCCGATCGGTAGACACGGCAGAAGTGCCATTGATATATACAGAAGCATTGGAACTGTTTTGCAACAAGGTCAGGGGCAGATTTTGAATATTGATTTTCTGGTATTCAAAATTGGACATTGAAATGGGATTGCTGTAAGGAAGTGCGGTAATCTCATTTTGAAAAAGTTTGACTCTGACATTTCTTGAATTGGGTGCACAACCTACCAGGTTTACTCGAACGGAAAGACCATTGGCAGGTCCGCCACCATATACACTCAAATCTGTAAATTCTTTGAGCAAATCAGCAGAAGGGCTGACAAAATTGCTAGTCCAGCCCTCACCTGGGTCATAGGCAGAAGAATACACATATTCACCAATCACCCTCGCCTCTCCACGATTGATTTGTTCGTTGTAATAATGATCTACGCTTCGCATGAAATAAACATCGGGCGTAGCTGCACTCGGAGCCGTGTTGGCTACAGAAGCAAATCGAAGATTGGAACCGGCTGTATTGATGGTCAGGAAATAAGCCGCCGTGTCAGTTTCCAAACTATATCGGTCCGCCAATTGAAAATCGGTATTTCTGTACAACGGCTTGTCGGGCTTTCCATCATTCATCTGGCCCCAGAACTCAATATAATCGGATGGACCCAACGGGGCATTGACAACTGATGTATACAATCGTACTTCTTCTCCGTTTCTCCACAATTGAAAATAATTGGCATTGACAGCTCCCAAACCTACAGCAGACAAAGTCGTTTGAGGAATGCGACACAAAGTGTCCCTGGCGATTTTAAAAGTATAATAGGTTTTGTTGTAATCGATCCAGCTGTTGTTCACCTGAGCGTTGACCAACCCAGTAGATAGCAGAAAAAATAATATCAGAATGTGATTGCGCATAGTATGTTTATTAATCCTCTTTTCTTTTTACAAAATTAACTTTGAGAGAAAAAACATGGGAGTACAAAGGATTGTTCTGGTTGGCGAGATTGGTGAATGCATAATCAACCACCAAATTCTTGATGGCAAATCCGGCCCCAATGCTTGGTTGAAAAATCCATACTTTTTTCTGATTCAAAGTATCGGCATCCGACAAGGCTCTTTGAAAATTAGTGATGCCTGCTCTTACAAAAAAGGTTTCCTTGATGGTGGCTTCCATCCCGATGTGCGGATCAATGCTGACGGGCTTGGAACTGATGACCGTATTCCGCTTGCCATCAAAAGTAAAATCCAAACTACCCTCTGCCAACAAACGGACAGATGATCCAATATCGAACCGATATCCTCCACCCAGCACCAGCCTGGGGGCGGTCATTTCAGTGGAACGAACAGGAATATCATTGTTTGTTAAGTACAATACTTCCTTTTCTCGGTCAGAGAATTTGAAAGACCATGCATTGAAAGTAGTGGTGATGTCTTTGGCCACCAGTCCCAATTGCCATTTACCCTTTTGCATTTGAATACCGGCGTCAATGCCGAAACCCCATGCACTGGCAAATTTGCCCACCTTGCGATGAATGATTTTGGCATTTAGGCCTGCGTGAACCAATTGATTGTTACGAAGCGGCAGGTTTTGGGCAAATGAAAAAAGAAACGCATAGTCTGCAGAAGAAAAGGTTTGAATATTGTTGTAATTGATGCTGCCATCCGGTTCTACCAAATACAGGGTATTGGGTATGTCGTCTACCGCAAAACGCAGCAAAGAGAATCCCAGTGTTCTTTTGTTTTCTTGGACCGGAACCGCCACGGATACATAATCGTATTTGGCGATGCCCGCAAAATAATCTGCATGCATAATGCTTCCATGAATATTATCTTGAACACCCATTAAGCCGGCTGGGTTCCAATATCCTGCCGTGGCATCCTCCACGCTGGCTACCTGCGCACCACCCATGGACAATCCTCGCGCCCCTGCTCCGATATTTAAAAATTCGTTAGAATATTTTCTGAATTGAGCCGATAGCCGATTCGGCATCAGGGCAAAAAGTATCAAAAAAACTACCAGGAATCGAGCCATGTCAGTATTTGCGAATTAGGGTGTTGCAATAAAAGATACAGAGCAATGCCACTTTGCTCTTTCCCAAATTTACAACTAAAACACTTCCACCTTGACACTTTTTACTTGAAAAGCTCGGGGTTTTCCCCACTATTCATGCAGCAAAGCACCTTCAAGCCAATGGCCTAAGATTGACCCTTACATCATGGCATAAAGGTTTTTAAGCAGGAACCGTGCTTTGTACTTTTTTTTACTCATTTTTGCAGGAGATAATTGAAATCACTTTTGAATATGACCAACTTTATACAAGAATTGAAGTGGAGAGGGATGATTCAGGATATCATGCCAGGAACAGAGGCGCAATTGCAAAA
>CAZCCN010000066.1:0-2602 GCA_964497085.1 uncultured Ferruginibacter sp. | reverse complement strand
AAAAGAATGCACCACTGCTTATGTAGGATTTGATCCCACTGCTGACAGTTTGCATATTGGAAGCCTGGTGCCTATTTTACTGTTGGTTCATTTACAAAAAGCAGGTCACAAGCCCATTGCATTGGTTGGAGGCGCCACGGGCATGGTAGGTGATCCTAGTGGAAAAAGCGAGGAACGAAACCTGTTGAGCGAAGAAGTGCTTCAACATAACATCGTGGGTGTAAGAGCGCAATTAGAGAAATTTTTAAACTTTGACCCCTCCCTACCCAATGCAGCTGAGCTGTTGAACAATTATGATTGGTTTCAAAAAATCAGTTTCCTGGATTTTATCAGGGATACCGGCAAGCACATTACGGTGAATTACATGATGGCCAAAGACAGCGTCAAGAAAAGATTGGAAGGAGAAAACGGCATGTCTTTCACTGAATTTACGTACCAATTGGTGCAGGGTTATGATTTCTACTGGTTGTACAAAAACAAACATTGCAAATTGCAAATGGGCGGCAGCGACCAATGGGGCAATATTGTTACAGGCACCGAACTCATCCGAAGAAAGGACGGTGGCGAAGCGTATGCATTTACCTGTCCATTGATCAAAAAAGCAGATGGGGGAAAATTTGGAAAAACAGAAAAAGGGAATATCTGGCTCGATGCCAATAAAACCTCTCCTTATCAGTTTTATCAATTCTGGCTCAATGCGTCGGATGAAGATGCAGCTAACTGGATCAAAATTTTTACTTTTTTAGACCAGCAAACCATTGAGAAACTCCTGGCGCAACATCAGGAAAACCCTGCCGAAAGAACCCTGCAAAAAAAGCTTGCAGCGGAACTCACCATTTTTGTGCATGGCAATGGGGAATATGAAAAAGCTATCGAAACCACTCAAAAACTTTTTGCCAACCAGCATGCTCCCGCAGAAAGCCTGAGTGTGGAGGATCTGGAATCGATAGAGGGTATTGTTAGGGCAAATTTCAATGCATCCCGGTTGAACCAGTCGGTGGATGTAATCAGCTTTCTCACCGAAACGGGTGTATTTGAAAGCAAAGGAGCGGCTAGGAAAATGCTTCAAAATGGTGGCATCAGCATCAATCGGAATAAACTAACCGACCCTCAAATGACCCTTGCATCCGACCTGTTGCTTCACGGTCGCTTTATATTGGTTCAAGTGGGTAAGAAAAACTACTTTTTGGTAACCGTTGATTAACGCTTAAGCTTTAGTGACAGATTAAAGACCCTTCCGTCAATAGGAGACCATAAAGGGCTAAAGCTAGGGTTGGTAACCGTTCCGCTATACAAAGGCTCAAACTTGCTTTGGCGAACATCTAATAAATTCTCTACATTCAATACCGCCGTCAGGTGTTTACTAAAATCATAAGAGACCATCGCTGCCAGAAAAAAATAATCAGGCGTTTTGCTGTTGTCAATGCGATATTGAAATCCGGTATAAGAACTTTCAATACAAAACCTGATCTTTTCTTCCCACTCCCTGGTCAACATATATGCCATCCTGAATTTGGGGGTCAAGGGCATAAATTGATTGGCTTCCAAATATTTTCTTTCTGCGATGGTGTAAGTAAATCCTGCATACAACTCCCAATCATTCCAATTCAACTTAACATAGGTATCAAATCCTTTGCTCAAAATCGGCTTCTGGCCATTTGAAAATGTTACTTGCCCATTGGATTGCTGAGATGCAATAACCGGATGATTTAGCTGTGTTAGAAAAAAAGCCTGGTTCACAAACAGCTCCATATCACCAGACCATTTTCTTTTAAAATTTGCCTCTAGGTTGAATCCATTGGATGTTTCAGCCCTGATTCCTTTAGAAATTGGCATGATGTTTTGAATGGGGTAATCCACCAATTGAGCAGTCAGTGGATTTGGAATCTTGTATCCTGCTCCATAGCCTGCCCGAATACCCATGCTTTTGTTCAATTGGTGATACAAAGCCATTCTGGGCAGCAAAAAATTACCATATTGATTCTGATAGTCATTTCTGAGACCAAACTCCAAAGAGGAACGCTGTCCAAATTTTCTAGTGAATTGAGAAAAAACACCTGCTGTAACATTGCGAATGTTCGTAAGGTGAATTGAATCGCCACGTAGTTTAACAAATTGATTACCGGTAGCATTCAGCCCGGTTACCCAAGTATTTTGACCCTGGCTATGTAAATAAGATAGTTCAGCAAAAAAATCCGTTTGTTTTGCCTCCAGGTTATTCAAATTGCCCGAAATCGAATTTATAAATTGACTCATGGATGATTTCCATGCAATCGTTCCGGTGTTGCGTATTTTTCGCTCTGCCAAAAAAGCCAGTGTCAACCGGTTCGTTTGGTTTTTCTCGAAATACTGATGGACAGAATCCTTTTTGTCTTGCAATACCAGCATATCTCCACCCAGCCTGTTTTCTTTGGTATAAATGCATTCCAATGTGAAAGTAGTAGAAGCATTTGGATAGTAAAACAAACGTGGATGAATGACGATGGAACGCAACTGCGGAAGATCAGAAAATCCGTCTTTGTTGACATCTACAGCAGACTGGGTGGTTCCGCCAGCATATAGTGTATATCCACATTTATTTTTTCGTTTAGATAAAAATGAA
>CAZCCN010000065.1:0-7889 GCA_964497085.1 uncultured Ferruginibacter sp. | reverse complement strand
TGCTTTGATGCGTTCGAAAAATTTATTCGGCGAACGCTGGTAAGCGTAGTCGCTTACCGATTCGATCAGGTAGGCGGGCAAGAAAGGCTTATCCTCCGATATGCTGTCCACGTTGTCAAACACAAATGAATAGGGACGGAGCAAGAAATTTTTCTTGGCTTTTTCAACATTGAAATTCTTCAAGTCAATTTCCAGTTTGTTATAGGCCTCGTAAGAAAAATTAGAAAGATTGTAACGATTGTACTGCTCTTTTTTGCTCATGATCTTTCTCCACAGAAAGAGTCCTTTGTTGATTTTTTTGGTTTTGATGACCACATCATTGCTCAAGCCACCTCGTTTCATTTGAATGGCCAGTGGCCCGTTCAACGTTTCGCCCATGATGGCTTTTTTGTACAAGTCGTATCCGATGTAACTGATGACCAGGGTGTCCGTTTCTACACTCGGAACGTGGATGCTGAATCCGCCACTGCTGTCAGATACCACACCGTTTCCAGATCGCATCAAATAGACAGAAGCGTAGGGTATGGGTTCTTTGGTGTCCGTATCAATGATCCGGCCAGAAACTCGAATGGTTTGTCCGAAGCCCTGGTTTGCACACAATAGAATAATGAGTGCAACTGACCATACACGAATAGAGAATGGACTTTGTAAGCGGTGTGTTCTATGCATTTTTCGGGTAGGCCTTCTGGTGATGCTATTTGCCCTGCTTTAATTCCTGAATGATTCTTTCTAGTTCCTTGATTCTGTTTTCGAGCTGTGGCAATTGTCGGGTATGCGCTTGAATTTTAAGAGAAGATTGCAAATCGATGGCAGGTTTGCCAGACAAGGTGGTATTGGGTGCCTTGATGGTTTTGGTGATGCCGCTCTGACCGCTGATCTTTGTGCCGCTGGCAATTTGGATATGCCCTGCAATCCCCACTTGTCCGCCAATCATGACGTTTTCGCCAATCTTGGTGCTTCCGCTGACACCCGTTTGTGCTGCGATGACGGTATGGCTGCCAATCTCCACATTGTGGGCCACCTGCAATAGGTTATCGAGCTTCACGCCCGAGTGAATGATGGTACTGCCAATCGTAGCCCTGTCGATGGTGGTATTGGCACCAATCTCCACATGGTCTTCAATGATCACGTTGCCTGTTTGAGGAATCTTTTTATAAGCACCCCCCGTTTGAGGAGCAAATCCAAATCCGTCGCTGCCAATCACCGTGCCTGCGTGGATGATGACGTTGGAACCAATCACACAATCGTGATAAATGGTGACGCCAGGATGGATGATGGTGTTGCTTCCGATGGTCGCTTTTCTTCCAATAAATACACCGGGATATATTTTGGATCCATCGCCAATGGCAACGTCTTCGCTGATATACGCAAACGCACCAATGTAAACATGGTTGCCTTGTTTGGCGGAAGCGTGAACGAAGGAGGGCTGTTCAATGCCGCTCAGTTGCTGTAAGTTGGCCTGTTGGTAGGCTTCCAATAAAACAGCAAAGGCAGAATAGGCATCAGGCACCCTGATGAGGGTAGAAGCCACCGGTTGTTTAAGTTGTAGTGATTGATTGACAATCACCAGGGAAGCCTGGGTGGTATACAGAAACTCTTCGTATTTGGGATTGGCCAAAAAAGACAATTCGCCTGCTTTGGCTTCTTCAATTTTTCCAAAAGCATGCACAGCGGTCTCCGGATTTCCTTCGATGGTTCCGCCAATGAGTTGTGCGATTTGAATGGCATTGAATGTCATGCGTCTTACTTTATGGATTGCCAGGCAGCATTTGATTGCGTCAAGCCAGGTAACAAATGTAATATTTTTTAACGGCGCCCTTCATATTTTCATTGATCAAGGCGTTGTCTACCGCTGAAATATCCTTGATGCTGCCATCTTTGAAGAGAATGTTAATCTTTTCGTGCTCAACATTATAGGTGCTGCTGGAGGCCTCTCCTGTATAGACCAACCATTCCAACGCTTCGTCTGACAATGCATATTTATGCTTTGCCTGTTCTTTCTTTTCTGCCAGCAATGCTTTCGAAACAGGCTCAGAAAAATATTTCACTTTCAATAACTGTCTGTAAACAATTCCCTTGCATAAAATAGACAACACCTCGTCCTCGTGGTGACACCATGTTTTGATGGCCATCAACACATCGCAGTCGTCAATGTTGCAAAAGGAAGCGAGAGAAATGGGCTCACCGTTGCTGACAATGAAGCCGTTTAAAGGTTCCTGGCAAGTTGCTTTAACCAGTTTGGCTCTTTTGATGATTCTTTTCAGCATTTGCTCAGCACTCAGTACTGTTTTGTGAAGGTATACTTGCCAGTACATGAGCCTCCTGGCCGTCAGAAATTTTTCAATTGAATAAATGCCCTTTTCTTCCACCATCAATTCACCGTTTTGTACCGTGAGCATCTTGATGATGCGATCATATGCAATAGAACCTTCATGTACCCCGGTAAAAAAGCTGTCTCTGGTTAAATAATCCATCCGATCCACATCCAATTGACCACTGATGAGCTGGTGCAGAAATTTTTTAGGATATCTATTTGTAAAAATATCGATAGCCATTTGCAGCTGACCGCCAAAGATGGCATTGAGTTCTTTCATCAGCAACAGAGAAAAATCTTCATGATGGACTTCTTCGGCCAGCACATGTTCCAAGGCATGAGAGAAAGGTCCGTGGCCAATATCGTGCAGTAGGATGGCAATTTTTGCTGCTTGTTGTTCTTCGGGGGTAATGTCTACGCCTTTGCCCAGCAGTTCTTGTAAGGCAGACCGCATCAAATGATAGGCACCCAGGGAATGGTGTAGCCTGCTGTGAACCGCACCCGGATACACCAGGTGGGCCATCGCCATTTGATTGATGCGCCTGAGCCTTTGGTAATAGGGATGCCCAATAATCTGGTTGATTAATTCGTCGTCAATGGTGATAAAACCATATACTGGATCATTGATAATTTTATGAAATCTCATTGATTGAGGATTGTCTGTTAAAAGAATTACAAAGTATCACAAAGCTACAAATACACAGGTTAAAAATGATAAATTGCGAATAGCTGCACTTAAAAGTACGGTACCCCAAGCAATTCTGTATTGAAAACAGGTTATTCCCATTATGCCAATGAACGCACCAACCATCCTTTGGGTAGACGATGAAATAGAGAGTCTTCATTCTCAACTATTGTTTTTGGAACATAAAGGATATGTTGTTCGCACCCAAACCAATGGGGCAGATGCGGTTGAATTTGTGAAAAACCAGGTCGTGGATGTGGTATTGCTAGACGAAAGCATGCCGGGTATTTCAGGCTTGGAAACCTTGCAGCAAATCAAAGCCCACAATCCCAACCTGCCCGTGGTACTCATTACCAAAAACGAGGCAGAGAATATAATGGATGAGGCCATTGGGAGTCAAATCAGCGATTATTTGATCAAGCCGGTGAATCCCAACCAGGTGTTGTTAAGCCTGAAAAAAATCATTGACAACAAAAGATTGGTGGCTGAACGAACCACGGCGGCCTATCAGCAGGAATTCAGCCATTTGTTCATGGCCCTCAGCAGCCAACCCAATTACAACCAATGGATGGAGATTTACAGAAAACTTGTGTATTGGGAACTGGAGATACAAAAAAGCGACAGCCCTGAAATGCAGGAGGTGTTTGCATCGCAAAAGCAGGAAGCCAATAATGATTTTTTCAAATTTATATCCAAGCAATATGCCTCATGGGTGTCTCCCAAAAGTGAAGCCGCTCCCATCATGAGCCACACGTTGCTACCGTTTAAAGTGCTTCCGCACCTCGAAAAAGGCAAGCCCTTGTTTTTTGTTCTCATTGACAATTTGCGGTTTGATCAATGGAAAATGATACAGCCCATTTTTTCGGAAAGCTTCCGCATACAGGAAGAAGATAGTTTTTATTCCATCCTTCCTACCGCTACCCAATATGCGCGCAACGCCATTTTTGCCGGGATGTTGCCAGTGGATATTCAAAAGCATTTTCCCCAGTACTGGAAGAATGATGAAGAAGAAGGTGGCAAAAACATGTTTGAAGAAGCCTTGCTGACTGAGCAGTTAAAGCGATTGGGCAAATCGGGTATTAAATTTTCTTATACCAAAATTACCAACCACCAGGATGGCCAAAAACTGGTGGACAACATGCACAATTTGCTTCAAAATGACCTCAATGTCATTGTATACAATTTTGTTGATATGCTCAGCCATGCCAGAACTGAAATGGAAGTGCTGAAGGAACTCGCTGGAGATGAAACAAGCTATCGAAGCATTACAGCCAGTTGGTTTGAGCACAGCCCCCTACACCAGGCGCTTAAAAAAGTTGCTGCTAAAAACATCCAATTGATTGTAGCTACCGATCATGGGAGCACAAGGGTTAAAACGCCTGCTAAAGTAATTGGAGATCGGCAAACCACCCCCAACCTTCGTTATAAACATGGGCGCAACTTGGATTATGAACCCAAGGACGTGTTGGCGTTCAGGGATCCCAAAGAGGCAGGATTGCCTGTTCCGGGTGTCAATTCATCTTTCATTTTTGCCAAAGGTGATTTGTTTCTTTGCTACCCCAACAACTACAATCATTTTGTAAATTATTATAAAAACACTTTTCAGCATGGCGGCATCAGTTTGGAAGAAATGATTGTGCCCGTGATTCGAATGAGCAGCAAATAATCAAGCCAACTCTTGTCATTTTATTTTATCAACGATTGTTGAAAAATATATTTCCGATTGATCTTCTTTTGTTGGATGTTGCACTTGTTCTGTTAACTTATTCATTTTTTTACATAGCATTATGAAATACACCCAGCATACATTGGATAAAATTGAAAGTGTCATTGAAGAAGGCGCTTATGTGATCCGATACGAAAGGGGTACTTTTCAAAGTGGCTATTGCATCTTGCAAGCGAAAAAAGTGGTGGTGTTAAACAAATTTTTGCAAACTGAAGGAAGAATCAACACCTTGATTGATTTATTGCCCCAACTGCACATCAATATTGACGAGCTTACCCATGAAAGCCAAAAACTCTACTTGGAGATCATGGGTACCATTGCGCAAGCCAGTTAATTTTCTTTTTTTATTTTCTAGGTTGTACCTTACGGCATGTTTTCTCCGGCCTTAAAAATTACGTTTTTGGGAACGGGCACCAGTGGTGGGGTTCCTATGATTGCTTGTGATTGCGCGGTTTGTGGTTCCAGCGATGTTAAGGACAATCGCCTTAGAAGCAGCATTCTGGTCGAAAGTGATACCACTACCATTGTCGTTGACACCACGCCTGATTTTCGCACTCAAATGCTGCGGGCGGGCGTTAAAAAGCTCGATGCCGTGTTGTTCACCCATCCGCACAAAGATCATATTGCCGGTTTGGACGACGTGAAGGCGTTCAATTATTTTCACCAGCAACCCATGAAAGTGTACGCCAACGAGCTGACACAACAAGCTTTAAAAAGGGAGTTCGCCTACATCTTCGCTGAACAAAAGTATCCCGGCATCCCGGACATTACCCTTCATACCATAGCAGGTGAGCCATTTGTCATCGGCGACATCCCTGTGGTGCCTATCCAAGTGTGGCACCTCCATATGCCTGTCCTTGGCTTTCGGTTCGGCCATTTTACATACATCACCGATGCCAATCGGATCGATGAGGCGGAGAAACAAAAGATAAAGGGAAGTACAGGCTTGGTATTGAATGCACTTCGACAAGAAAAACATATTTCACATTTCAATCTGCCAGAAGCCATTGCCCTTGCCAATGCGTTGCAGGTCAAGGATGCCTATTTTACCCATATCAGTCACCAGATGGGCTTCCATGCCACAGTGAATGCAGGGCTGCCCCCGGGTATTCAACTGGCCCACGACAACTTAGTGGTTTTTTCTTCTTAACGACTGTTTTTTTTCCGGGTTACTTCAAGATGCATCCATGTATTTTGAATCATGCACAATCGACCGGGTCATTCTTTTTTTCAGTTTACCCAGAAGGAAAAAACAGGCATTATGGTTTTGCTTGTTTTGAATGCGGCTATGCTCTTTCTTCCTCGCGTACCTCGTTACCTGATGCCCCCTACAATTTTTTCCATACAACAGACTGATACGATTTGGAAAGCTTTTCAACAATTGAATAGTAGCAGGCCACCGGATGGTGCGCCGGATACCCATTCATGGAAAGAAAATAAATCTTCTCCAGTTCGCGGCCCACTTTTTTATTTTGATCCCAATACGCTTTCACCAGTCGGCTGGAAGTCCTTGGGGCTTTCTGATAAAACCATTTCCACCATCCAGCATTATCTCTCCAAGGGCGGACATTTCAAACACGCCGGGGATCTGTCAAGAATCTATGGTTTGCCCCACAACTTGGCTACCCAGCTGATGCCCTATGTACGCATACAGCAATCCAGTTCCACCCCATTTGCCTTCCCCAAACAGTCGTCTTACCCAAGAACAACTAGTTCAAAAATTGATGTCAATATTGCCGATTCCCTGGCCTGGGAATCATTGCCAGGAATAGGAAGGGGGCTTTCTGCCCGAATCGTTAAGTTTAGAAATCAGTTGGGCGGATTTTGGGATATTCAGCAACTCAAAGAAGTGTATGGCCTTTCGGATTCAGTTTTTAAAAGCCTGCAACATCGATTGATCATTGGCCATGTGAACATCCAGCGCCTGCTCATCAATAGCGTCGATCAAACCACTTTACAAAGGCATCCGTATATCCGCTATTCAATGGCAAGAGCCATTGTTCACTACCGCGAACAGCATGGCCCCTTTGGCAGGGTGGAAGACATCAGAAAGGCCTTTTTGATGCCAGACAGCATATTCCAGAAACTGCAACCGTATCTAACCACTGAATAGCGTTCGAACGATTTGCGGATACCCCAAATTCCCTAAATTGTGTCCCTAAAGATTGCTTATATGAATTTTTCTCAAACCGAACTCACCAGCCAGGTAGCCCAATCTGCCAGAGATTTTGCGCATCAATACATTCGCCCGCATTTGATGGAATGGGATGAGTCGCAAGAATTCCCAGTTCATATATTTAAATCGTTGGGACAATTGGGTATGATGGGGGTATTGGTCCCCGAAACCTATGGCGGAACTGGATTGGGCTATTTTGAATACAGTGCGGTGATTCAGGAAATTGCAAAAGTGTGTGGTTCAATCGGATTGTCTTTGGCCGCACACAATTCTTTGTGCACCGGTCACATCATGACATTCGGAAACGAAAATCAAAAGCAAAAATATTTACCCAAGTTGGCGACAGCTGAATTCATTGGGGCTTGGGGTTTGACAGAACCCAATACCGGCAGTGATGCTGGCAACATGAAAACCACTGCCGTTCGGGAAGGAGACCATTGGAAAATCAATGGAACCAAAAGCTGGATTACGCATGGTAAATCGGGCGATGTGGCCGTAGTGATTTGCAGAACGGGAGAGCCCAGGGCTAAAAACAATTCTACTGCGTTTATTGTTGACCGGGGTACGCCAGGATTCAGTGCCGGCAAAAAGGAAAACAAGTTGGGCATGCGTGCGAGCGAAACGGTTGAAATGATTTTTGACAATTGCATCGTTTCGGATGAAAACAGATTGGGCGAAGTGGGCGATGGATTTAAGCAAGCCATGAAAATACTGGATGGCGGAAGAATTTCCATTGCGGCATTGAGTTTGGGTATTGCAAAAGGAGCTTACGAGGCAGCGGTTCAATATGCAAAAGAGCGTCACCAATTCGACCAGCCCATTGCTCATTTCCAAGGCATCTCCTTTAAGTTGGCGGATATGGCTACCAAAATTGCCTGTGCAGAACTGTTGATCAATCAAGCATGCGATTTAAAAATGAAAGGTTTGCCCATGACCAAAGAATCTGCCATGGCCAAATATTACGCAAGTGAAATTGCAGTGGAGATCA
>CAZCCN010000064.1:7204-7893 GCA_964497085.1 uncultured Ferruginibacter sp. | reverse complement strand
TGAGCCCTTTTCGAAAAAATCCGCCATGCTGCCATAAAAAAACATTCTTTGCCGTCTGTTGACTGATGGTACTGGCACCCCTGGTTTTATTGGGGTGTTTTTTATTGTATTTCATAGCCTTTTTAATGGCCTTGATGTCAAACCCGTCATGGTCCGGGAACAGTTGGTCTTCAGAAGCCATCACCGCCAGCTTAATGGCCGGACTCATGTCTTCGTAATTGACGTAATCTCGCTGCAGACCATTGCCTTCCGCCAAGCTAACCAGTTGGGTGAGGGTAATCGGAGGATTGAACAAACCGCAAAACAGAATATATACCAACTGTCCAATGAACAGAAACAGGAGTGTTTTGGCAAACCATCCCCATTTCTTTTGTTTCTTTTTTTTAGCCATCTTGAATCCTACTAAATGGTTTTGTGTTGTAGAAAGGTTTGCCACTCTTCCAGTATTTTACCTTTCAATACCCGGGGGAATTTGTGTTGGCCACCTTCTTTGCCTTTGGCTTTCATGAAATCCATGAAGGTTTTTTCGGACAGCACTTCTACGGTAACCGCTTTCAATGCATGCCTTCGCTCTACCTCATAGTCGTCATTAATGGATTGTAAATTTTGATCTATCAGGTTTGCAATCACCGTTGCATCTACCTGGTCATCTGTTGCAATAAACCATTTGTGTGCAAAAAAATTGCCAT
>CAZCCN010000064.1:6725-7065 GCA_964497085.1 uncultured Ferruginibacter sp. | reverse complement strand
CTGTAAACTCCGGAATGAATACTTTGAGTTCTTTGCAAGCCATTTCAATGGCTTTGTTCATGTTGTCTACGCTCAAATGTTCACCCACCAAGCTTAAAAAATGTTTGGTTCGGCCCGTAATGATGATTTCCATTTTTTCCTTGTCCACGAGTCGAATGGTATCACCAATGGCATAGCGCCAGGTGCCAGCATTCGTACTGATCAAAATCGCATAGTCTTTGTTTTCTTCAATCTCATGAATCATGTATGCCTCTGGATTGGCTACCATATTGCCATCGCTGTCAAAATTGTTGTCATCAAAAGGAACGAATTCAAAAAAGATGTTGTTGTTCAGGGCCAA
>CAZCCN010000064.1:3806-6715 GCA_964497085.1 uncultured Ferruginibacter sp. | reverse complement strand
GGTGTCTTGCCGGCTTTGATATGCCAGAAATCCTTCACTGGCCAAATAGGTTTCAATATAGGTAATGGGTTTGCCCAACAGTTTTTCAAATCCTTTTTTATAAGGTTCCATGGCAACGCCACCGTGCACGTAGAAGGCCAGATTGGGCCAGATTTCATGAATGTTTTTCAGTTGGTATCGTTCAATGATTTTTTCCAAGCAGAGCTGGAGCCAGGCAGGAACCCCTACAATAAAACCAATATCCCAGTTGGGGGCATTGTCTACGATTTCTGCTAATTTTTTGCTCCAATCTTTTTCTTTGGCAATCTTTTTGCCTGGTTTGTACAAACCCAGGCCCAAAAACCAGAATGGAATATTTTTTTGCTGGATGCCACTCAGGTCGCCTGCAAAATAAGTAGGTCCTTTTTGCAACTGCGTGCTACCGCCCAGCATCAGCCAGCCTTTTCCGATAGAACTTTTGGGAACGTTTTCGTACCGAGCCAGGCTCAACAATTGTTTGAAACTGGTAATGGTATTGCTTCTGATCAGTTCCTTGGTAACCGGGATGTATTTACTCGATGCCTCACTGGTACCGCTGCTCAACGCAAAATATTTGATGACCCCGGGCCAGCAGACATCTGGAGCCCCTTCGAGGGTTTTATACCACCAATCCCGATAAATTTTCTCGTAATGATAGGTCGGAACGAGTTGCTGGAATTTCTTTCCGGGATGCCGACTCAGTAAAATTTCGTCAAAGCGAAATTGCTGACCAAATTCCGTAAAACGGGCCTTTTTCAATAGCTTTTTCAACACCTTGATTTGCTGCCGCCTAGGGTCGCTCACCGGCAGATTTAAAGCGCGGGCAATCGTTTTAGGTAGTTTTATGTCAAAAATGGCCATGGGCAGTCAGGTTCAAATCTTGGCAAATATAATTTATTGCCCCTCAAATCGAAGAAAACCCCCATTTGGAGAAATTCCTTGGAAAAATTAGCTAGGTTTGTCCTCCTAAATTCATACAGACATGAAAAAAATGATTCTATCCCTTGTCCTTTTGGCCAGCTTGCTGCAAGCTAAGGCTGATGAAGGCATGTGGTTGCCCATGTTGCTGGGCAAGCAAGTGTATAACAACATGGTTAAGAAAGGATTAAAGCTTTCAAAAGCCCAGTTGTATTCCATCAACCGTGCATCGCTCAAGGATGCCATCATCATTTTTGGCGGTGGTTGTACCGGTGAAATCGTGAGCAATCAGGGTTTGATTTTCACCAATCACCACTGTGGATATGGCGCCATTGCGGCTGCGAGCAGCGTACAGAACAATTATTTGCGGGATGGTTTTTATGCTTACAACAAAGACCAGGAAATCCAAAGCCAACTAACGGTGCAGTTTCTGGATCGTATTGTTGATGTAACCGCAGAAGTGGAAGCTGGATTGAAAGGGTTGAGCTGGGCAGACAGACAAAAGAAATTACAAGAAGTATACAAATCGATTACGGATAAAGTGGCCGATAAGGAAAACGGATTGTCTGGCAGAATCTATAGCATGTTCAAAGACAATCAGTATCTGATGTATGTGTACAAAGTCTATCGTGACATCCGATTGGTAGGCGCTCCCCCTGAAAGTGTAGGAAAGTTCGGAGGGGATACCGACAACTGGGAATGGCCTCGCCATACTGGTGATTTTTCCATTTTCAGGGTGTATGCGACTAAAGACGGAAAGCCCGCTGATTTTAGCAAAGAGAATGTGCCTTTGACACCCAAGCATTTTCTTCCGGTGAGCATCAAAGGAATCAAAGACGGCGACTATGCTATGATTTACGGATACCCTGGCAGCACGAATCGCTACGAAACCAGTTATGGCATCAAACTGAAAAATGAAATTGAAAATCCTTCTTTGGTGGCGTTGAGAGACATGCGTTTGAAATTCATGCATGAACAAATGATCAAAGATCCTGCCGTAAAATTAAAACTGGCATCTGATTATGCCAGCATCGCCAACTACTGGAAATTTTTTGATGGCGAAACCAAACAGTTGACCAAGTTCAACACGTATGGTCAAAAACAACAATTTGAAAATACATTTACCTCTTGGGCAAAAGGCAATCCTGCTTACGAAAATATTTTTGCTGAATACGAAAAAAATTATGCAGCCTGGACGCCTTACAGCAAGCATCGTCAATATATCCGTGAAGGCATTTTGGGTTCTCCTTTGACCGCATTTGCATCTTCGCTGATTACACTCGAAACAGTACTCACAAAAACGGATGCCTCTTCGGCTGATGTCAAAAAAGCAATCGATGCCGCAGAAGCAGCAAGGAAAACATTTTTGGCGGCTGAAGACATGCCAAGTGACAACAACATCTTGGCAGCAGTGGCCCAGGCTTTCTATCGTGATATAGACAAAAGCCAACATCCTGCAGGCATCTATGATTCACTAGCGAAGTATGGCTCGCTGGAAGAGGAAGCCACCTATAAGAAATGGGCCAAAGACGTATTTGCCAACACCATGATCTTGAGCAATGACAAGTGGAGCGCTTTTGTTTCGAATCCAACGGCAGCATCATTGCAAGCCGATCCTGCTTTTGCATTTGCGGCTGCCTTTGTTAAAAATTACAATGGAAAGTATGCACCCATATATACTGCTTTTGTGAGCAAAAACAACGAACTGGGCAGAAGTTATTTGAAAGGCATCATGGAACGGGATCCAAAAGCAGCCAAAAAAATGTATCCCGATGCCAACTTTAGCATGCGCGTCAGTTATGGCAATGTGAAAAGCTATCAGCCCAGGGATGCGGTTTACTATGACTATGTCACTACTGCCAAAGGCATCCTTGAGAAATATGTTCCTGCCGACTATGAATTTGATTTGCCCAGCAAACAAGTGGAACTATTCAGGAAAAAGGATTTTGGTCAGTACATAGATACTGCCCGAA
>CAZCCN010000064.1:2400-3796 GCA_964497085.1 uncultured Ferruginibacter sp. | reverse complement strand
TTGGTCATCGCCTTTATCACCACCAATGACATCACTGGCGGAAACAGCGGTAGTCCTGTGATAGATGCCAAAGGCAATTTGATTGGCTTGTCATTTGACGGCAACTACGAAGCATTGAGTCATAAAATTGCTTTTGACAAAGACTTAAACCGTACCATTTGTGTGGACGTTCGCTATGTGTTGTGGTGTGTAGACAAATTGGGGGGTGCCAAGAATTTGATCAATGAATTAAAGCTTGTTAAATAAGCATACACCAACTTCATAGAAGGCCGCTGTTTTGACAGCGGCCTTTTTATTTTAAAAACCTTTTTTCACCTTCGGCATCGGTCAATAAAAACGCTTATTTTTGCGCACTAAATCACTCACTATGCAAAAGGGTCCTGTTTCACAGTACATTCAACATCATTATCGTCATTTCAATGCAGCCGCCTTGATGGATGCCGCCAAAGGATACGAAACCCATCTGTTGGAAGGGGGCAAAATGATGGTTACCCTCGCAGGGGCCATGAGTACCGCTGAATTGGGTTTGAGTTTTGCTGAAATGATTCGTCAAGACAAAGTGGCCATCATCAGCTGCACCGGTGCCAATTTGGAAGAAGACATCATGAACCTGGTGGCGCATAGTCATTACAAAAGAGTTCCCAACTATAGGGACTTGAGTCCACAAGACGAATGGGATTTACTGGAAAATCATTACAATCGCGTAACCGATACCTGCATCCCTGAAGAAGAAGCATTCAGAAGATTGCAAAAACATATCCATCAATTGTGGAGCGAAGCAGATCAAAATGGGGAGCGCTATTTTCCGCATGAATACATGTACAAAATGCTGTTGAGTGGCGTGTTGGAACAATACTATGAAATTGATCCCAAGAACAGTTGGATGCTGGCAGCAGCGCAAAAAAACATTCCCATTGTTGTACCCGGATGGGAGGACAGCACAATGGGAAATATTTTTGCGTCTTATGTCATTAAAAACGAAATGAAAGCCTCTACCATGAAAAGCGGTATCGAATACATGGTGTGGTTGGCAGATTGGTACAGACAAAATGCCGGTGGAAAAGGAGTGGGCTTCTTTCAAATTGGCGGGGGCATTGCAGGAGATTTCCCCATTTGCGTTGTGCCCATGATGTACCAAGACTTAGAATGGCATGATGTGCCTTTCTGGAGCTACTTCTGTCAAATCAGTGATTCTACTACCTCTTATGGTTCATACTCGGGTGCAGTTCCCAATGAAAAAATCACCTGGGGAAAATTAGATGTCAATACGCCCAAATTCATTGTAGAAAGCGATGCCACGATTGTAGCCCCATTGATTTTTGCTTGGGTGCTGGGTTGGTAACCGCTTCACAAAATCACTACTAACGTGTGCCGGTTGGCAGGGGCTTGTCTCGCA
>CAZCCN010000064.1:0-2390 GCA_964497085.1 uncultured Ferruginibacter sp. | reverse complement strand
TCGCACGAGCATATTGTCCCGATTGGCCATTTCCCATGCGGTATTGAATATCATCTGGGCGCGCTTTTCAAACAAAGGCCAGTTGATGAATTCAATATCATCAGTGGGTTGGTGGTAATCCGCTTTCAGCATCCCATCGTAAAAGAACAATACCGGAATGCCTTTTCTGGCAAAATTGTAATGGTCGCTTCTGTAATAGATTCTATTGGGATCTTTTGGATCGTCAAATTTGTAATCCAGCACCAATTGTGTGGTTAGATTGTTGATTCCTTCATTGATGATCGGCAATTCGGAACTGATTTTATCATGCCCTACTACATACACATAGTTAAGTGTGTCGGCTGTTTTTCTTTCGGTATCCACCCTTCCAATCATGTCTGTGTTTAGATCTACAGAAGTTTTTTCGGTAGGATAAAAAGGATGTTCAGCATAATATTCACTTCCCCACAATCCTTTTTCTTCGCCGCTGACAGTCATGCATACCACTGTTCTTCTGGGTCCATGGCCGTCTTTTTTTGCTTTGGCAAAAGCTGCTGCCATTTGCAGTACGGTCACGGTTCCACTTCCATCGTCGTCTGCACCGTTGTAAATTTTATCACCTTGCTTTCCCAAGTGGTCGTAATGCGCGGTTAAAAAAACATATTCGTCTTTTTTATCCGATCCTTCTATAATACCCGCCACATTGCTTGCATCCACCGTGCGGGTGTATTTGGTATAATGCATATCAACAGGCAATGTCCACCTGACATCAATGTTGTTTAATGGTAGATTGTTTTTGGCATTGGAAAGCAGGGTGTCCATTGAGGAGCCAAACAATTGTCTTGCAAAAGCATGCGCCAACAATACGCCGTTTATTTTTCTGCTCGTATCGGTTTCTTTTGCCAAGCGAATGCCATTTCTTTTACTGTTGTCAATGTTCTTTTGCGTAAAATTTTCCTGAGCAGGATTGATCATCAGGGCGCCGATAGCCCCTTTGCGGGTGGCTGCCTCCAGTTTCTTTCCAATACCAGGGAAGGTCCATGGTGAAGGACGACCTTCCGGGTGCATGAAATACTTTCCGTCTTTTTTGGGTTCGCCCGCAAAAAACACAACCACTTTCCCTTCTACCAGTTTGTTGTTGTAATCGCTGTACAGCGGGTCGTCGATTCCGTAACCTACAAAAATCATTTCGCTTCCTTTGAACCATCCGGTTTCATTGACATTGAGCGGGACAATGTAATCGGACCCGTAGATGGCCAACTGCTCATTGATGTTTATTGACGCGTTCACCAGGCTATCCTGTTTCAAGGGATAAAATTGTTGGTATCCGTTCAACGAGGGTACTTTTTTCAATCCCATTTTTTTGAAAGCCTCTTCAATATAAGCAGCTGCTTTTCTTTGCCCTTCTGTGCCCGTTTCTCTTCCTTCCATCGCATCGCTCGCAATCACGGTTAAATGCTTTTTCAATCCTTCTGCATTGACCATTTTTGTATACGGATTATTGACCTGATGTTTTTGTGCAATGACGTTTTGTCCCACCCACAACATCCACAGGACTAATACTAATTTTTGCATAATATATATTGAAGAGTTAACAGGAGATTTTATTGACACGATTGGCGTGTCTTCCACCTTCAAAAGAGGTATTCATAAACAAGGTGACCATTTTTTCGGCTAGGCCTTCTTTGATGAATCTTGCAGGAATACAAATGATATTGGCATCGTTGTGTTGGCGCGCCAGGGATGCCAACTCCTCTTCCCAGCAGATGGCTGCCCGCACACCTGCATGTTTATTGGCCGTGATAGCGACGCCATTGGCGCTGCCACAAATCAAAATCCCAAATGCTGCTTCTCCAGATGCAACAGCTTGCGCCACAGGGTGTGCAAAATCCGGATAATCGACCGACGCCGTACTATGGGTTCCGAAATCCTGAATGGCCAATTGGTTGGATTGTAGAAATGAAATGAGTTGCTCTTTGCATTCGAAGCCGGCATGATCGCAGCCAATGGCTATGGGTTTGTTTTGATTGAAGGCAAACATCTTTCGTGCTTTTAATGGTTTTGTATGGGTTGTCTAATCAACGGATCAGCTCCATTGTTTTTCTTGTTTTATATTTTGCTTGTCTACCCTGGCAGCAATCAGTACACTGACTTCATATAAAAGCAATAAGGGTACCGCTACAATGATTTGACTGGTCCAATCGGGAGATGGTGTGATGACAGCTGCGACAATTAGTATGATGACAAATGCATATTTTCTATAATTCCTTAAAAAAGCCGCACTGATCAATCCGATCTTAGCCAATACATAGGCAAGCACTGGTAATTCAAATGACAGACCACATCCCAATATGATGTTGTTGAGTGAATCAATGTAATCATCTAAGGTGGGCATATATTTGTAAGACCCC
>CAZCCN010000063.1:0-7916 GCA_964497085.1 uncultured Ferruginibacter sp. | reverse complement strand
AAAAAGGCGGAATACATTGAGATCACCAAAAAATTTAAAGACAACTATCCAATGACCGTTTGCAGAATCACACCGAAGGGCCTACAGGCGTTTGAGGAGTATGTGAAAGCATTAAAATCTTACATTGAGTTGGAACCGGGTATCTAGGGCTAATCTTCTGCTATTTTTTCGTCTACTGCATTTGCAACGACGTTACGGCTCATTTTTCTTAGCGGACTTTTTCGCTGAGAACGAAATTCATCTCTGTTGTTGATGAGGTCTATGCAGCTGAACAATGCTTGCCTGGTAGACGTTTCATCTGCCAATCCTTTTCCAGCAATATCAAAGGCTGTTCCATGATCGGGAGAGGTTCTGATGCCTTTCAGGCCGGCTGTAAAATTAACTCCTTCGCCCAATGAAAGCGATTTGAAGGGAATTAGTCCCTGGTCGTGGTAGAGTGCTAAAACGGCATCAAACTTTTCGTGTTGCCCCCTGGCAAAAAATGCATCCGCACTGTAAGGTCCGAAGCAGAAGATGTCTTTCAGCTTTGCTTCTTTGATGGCAGGCTTGATGATTTCAATCTCTTCTTTTCCAATCAAACCTTCATCACCTGCATGCGGATTGAGTCCCAATACCGCAATCTTGGGTTTGTTGATACAAAAATCTCGCTTCAAGGACTCATTGATCACTTGCAATTTGCTGATGATTTTTTCTTTTGTGATAAACTGCGCTACTTCTTTTACCGGCAGGTGCTCTGTCAGCAGTCCGATGCGCATGTTGGCTGCAATCATCAGCATGGCCACGTCTCCGCCCCCAAATACATGTTTCAGGTAAGGCGTATGGCCCGTATAATTAAATTCAGCGGATTGAATGTTTTTCTTGTGAATGGGCAAAGTCACCAATCCATGAATTTTACCGGCTTTCAAGGCTTCTGCGGCAATGGTTAGGCTGGCTACTGCATATTTTCCACCAATTTCATTCATGATACCGGGTGTGATAACGGCCTCTTCTTCCCAACAATTAAAGACGTTTACTTGCTTGGGATTGATCTGGGAAGCGTCTTTGATCGACGCATAATTAAAATTGAAATCAGGTAGTAATTTTCGGTAAAAGTTGATTGCTTTGTTGTTGCCAAAAATAACTGGGGTACAGATATCCAAGATTCGGTTATCGCTCAATATTTTGATGATGATTTCAATGCCAATTCCATTGATGTCTCCACAACTGAATCCTATGATCGGCTTTTGCTCTGATGATGCACTCATGAATCTTTCCTTTATGCAGTAAAAGTACAACTTCTTGGATGATTTGCGGGCGATTAAAGCCCAGGAAAGCCTTTTTATCCAGGCACCAAACAGAAAAACTTACTTTTGTTTGAATGTATACACTCAAGAAATCTTTAGGACAACACTTTTTGAAGGACGAATCAGTGATTCGGCGCATTATGGAAGCGTTGGCAGTTCATCCGTTTCAGCAATTGCTTGAAGTGGGGCCCGGTGCGGGCGCATTGACCAAGCATTTGATAGAGCTTCCTGCCATTGATTTCAAAGCGGTTGAGTTGGATACAGAAAAAGTCGAATATCTACTCAAATCTTATCCCCGCTTGCAAGGTGCAATTATTGCTGATAGTTTTTTGGACATACCACAACCTTTTGCGGGTCCTTTCACGGTCATCGGTAATTTTCCTTACAATATCTCCACGCAGATTTTGTTCAAAATACTGGAATGGAAGGAATCGGTTCCGGTGGTTATCGGCATGTTTCAAAAAGAAGTTGCCGAAAGGGCGGCGGCTGCCTCTGGTTCCAAAACCTATGGGGTGTTGAGTGCATTGGTGCAGGCATATTACGACGTGGAATACCTGTTTGATGTTGGCCCCGACTGCTTCAATCCGCCCCCTAAAGTGATGAGCGGCGTAATTCGGCTTACCAAGAGAACCCAACCCTTAGTCGTCAAATCCGAAAGGGCTTACTGGGTGTTGGTGAAAACAGCCTTCAACCAGAGACGGAAAACACTTCGCAATGCGGTGAAAGCCCAGTTCACTGCAGAAACCTTACAAGAAGACATTTTCAATAAAAGGGCTGAAGCCTTGAGCATTGAAGATTTTGCTGCCTTGACCTTTAAAATGCAGTCTTAATCTCCTTCGTTAAATAGGTGATAATCTGTAAATTTGCTCCCACATGATTGCTGGTGACTAGGACGCTCCGCCCTTGTCTATGGCTCTAAATGAACTTTTATGAGTTTTTCGCCCAAACAAAAAGTCAGGATTGTAACAGCCGCTGCTTTATTCGACGGCCACGATGCGGCCATCAATATCATGCGTCGCATCCTGCAAAGCAAGGGCGCCGAAATCATTCATTTGGGCCATAACAGAAGCGTGGCAGAAATTGTTGAGTGTGCCATTGAGGAAGACGTACAAGGAATTGCCATCACCAGCTATCAGGGCGGACACGTGGAGTTTTTCAAATACATGAAGGATTTGCTGGACGAAAATGGTTGTGGCCACATCAAGATTTTTGGTGGCGGCGGCGGAACCATCCTGCCCACAGAAATAGAAGAGCTGCATGCATACGGCATCACCCGTATTTATTCTCCGGACGATGGCCGGCAAATGGGATTGGAAGGGATGATTGAAGATGTGATTCGCGAATGCGATTTCAGCTTGAATGGCAATGGCGTGTACGCTACACCCATGACACTCGGCGAAGTAAAGGATGTTCGGTCTATTGCCCGTGGCATCACCAATGTTGAAAATGAAATACCCCAATCCATCGATCGATCTGCTCATGCAGGGACGCCTGTGTTGGGCATCACCGGAACGGGTGGTGCGGGAAAGTCATCGGTGACCGATGAAATCGTGCGCCGTTTTCTGAATACCTACATCGACAAAACCATCGCCGTCATTTCTGTGGATCCTTCCAAGAAAAAAACGGGCGGCGCTTTGTTGGGAGACCGGATTCGAATGAACGCTATTTCTTCTCCCCGTGCCTATATGCGAAGTTTGGCCACACGCGAAAGCGATAAAGCGCTGAGTAAATATGTGCAAGACGCCATCGATATCTGCAGGGAAGCCGGATACAACCTGATTATTTTGGAAAGTGCTGGCGTGGGACAAAGCGATGCTTCCATCCTGGATTATTGCAACGTAAGCATGTATGTGATGACGCCCGAATACGGCGCGCCTTCGCAACTTGAAAAAATCAACATGCTGGATTATGCAGATGTGGTATGTGTCAACAAATTTGACAAGGCCGGGGCCCTAGATGCCCTGCACGACGTGCGCAAGCAATACAAGCGCAACCATGGTTTGTGGGATGCCAAAGACGAAGCGCTACCCGTGGTGGGTACGATTGCAGCCCAATTTAATGATGCAGGCGTCAATGAGTTGTTTGAAAGACTCATGGAAAAAATTGCCGAAAAAACGGGTGTGCTGTTTTCAGCTTCTGCTCAACCTTCAAGCCATACCCAAGCCGGGCAGCATCCTGCTACCATTATTCCTCCCAGTAGGGTCAGGTATTTGTCTGAAATTGCCGAAGCTATTCAAGCATATGACGACTGGGCCAAACAACAATGCGCATTGGCCACCAAGCTCTATCAATTGAAAGGGGCACAATCGTTGGTTGGAAACCATGAGCTGGTTCAGGCCCTAGAGCAGGAATACAACCTACTCAAAACCCAGCTCGATCCCATTGCACAAAAACTGCTTGACAATTGGTCGGATGTTCGTCACCGTTATACGCAAGAATTTTATGAGTTTCAGGTAAGAGACAAAGTAATCAAGCAACCCTTGACCTACAAGAGTCTTTCGGGCACCGTTGTTCCCAAAGTCCTCTTGCCCAAATACAATGATTGGGGAGATATCTTGCAATGGCAATTGCAGGAAAATGTTCCGGGTGAGTTTCCCTATACAGCCGGTGTCTTTCCGCTGAAAAGAGAAGGAGAGGATCCTACCCGAATGTTCGCGGGGGAAGGGGGTCCGGAAAGAACCAATCGCCGTTTTCACTATGTAAGTGTGGGACAGCCGGCCAAGCGCCTCAGTACTGCCTTTGACAGTGTTACATTGTATGGAGAAGATCCGGCGCATCGTCCGGACATTTATGGAAAGATTGGCAACAGTGGCGTCAGCATTGCAACCGTAGATGATGCCAAAAAATTATACAGCGGTTTCGATCTATGCGACCCCAAAACATCTGTGAGCATGACCATCAATGGTCCAGCGCCCATCTTGTTGGCGTTTTTTATGAATGCCGCCATTGATCAGCAGTGTGAAAAATACATCCTCGAAAACAATTTACAGGAGCAGGTCAATCAGTTGATTGAATCTCGATGGGATATCCAGTCTTTGCCTAAATACATAGGCGCCGATGGACAGCCTGTCTACCCCCAGAAAGGGAACCTGTCTGGCACCCTGCCACCGGGTAACGATGGGCTGGGTTTGCGTTTGTTGGGACTCAGCGGAGAAGATGTATTGCCCAAAGAAGTCTATCTGGACATCAAGAAAAAAGCACTTGCCACCGTTCGTGGTACTGTACAGGCCGATATCTTGAAAGAGGACCAGGCGCAAAATACCTGCATCTTTTCTACAGAATTTGCCCTCAAGCTGATGGGGGATGTGCAACAGTACTTTATTAAAAACGATGTACAGAATTTTTATAGTGTCAGCATCAGCGGGTACCACATCGCGGAAGCAGGCGCCAATCCTATTACCCAATTGGCCTTCACCCTGGCCAATGGATTCACCTATGTTGAATATTATTTGAGCAGAGGGATGCACATCGACGATTTCGCCCCCAATCTTTCCTTCTTTTTCAGCAATGGCATGGATCCTGAATACAGTGTCATCGGTCGGGTGGCGAGACGTATTTGGGCCAAAGCGATGAAGAACAAATACAAGTCCAACAGCCGAAGCCAAAAACTAAAATACCATATTCAAACCAGTGGCCGAAGCTTGCATGCGCAGGAAATTGATTTCAATGACATTCGCACCACTTTGCAAGCTTTGTATGCCATTTATGACAATTGCAATTCCCTTCACACCAATGCATACGACGAAGCCATCACCACGCCGACAGAAGAAAGTGTCAGACGCGCAATGGCCATTCAGTTGATCATCAATAGAGAGTTGGGTACTGCCAAAAATGAAAATCCAAACCAAGGATCATTCCTGATCGAAGAACTTACCAATTTGGTAGAAGAAGCGGTGATGAATGAGTTCAATAGAATTACAGACAGGGGCGGGGTATTGGGTGCCATGGAAAGAATGTACCAGCGCAATAAAATTCAGGAAGAAAGTTTGTACTACGAAACATTAAAACATACCGGCGACTATCCAATTGTTGGCGTGAACACTTTTTTAAGCAAAAAGGGATCTCCCACCATATTGCCTTCGGAAGTGATTCGTTCTACCACTGCCGAAAAAGAATTACAGATTGACGCCTTGCAGGCATTCAAAGCCAGGCATGCTGATAAAGCCGAACAAATGCTGGCAAAGCTTCAAGCCGCAGCCATCAACAATGAAAACTTGTTTGACGTTTTGATGGAAACGGTGAAATATTGTTCCTTGGGTCAGATCACCAACGCCTTGTATAGTGTGGGCGGGCAATACAGAAGAAACATGTAATTAATCAGCCTTTTTTTGCAGCATACCATTTTCCAACAAATGGCAATTTGGCCAATTCAGCTGCCTCCCATTTTCCAACGAATGTGATAAACACAAGCATCAACACACATCCCATCAACACAGAAAACCAAAGGCTGCCTGGTATCCAAGCAGTGAGATAAAGATGAGTCAGGTATAGCAATACCGCTGAACCGATATACGCGCTGAGTCTTTTGATGGCATAAGGAACAGGATAATGTTTTTGCCCCAACACATAACTGCTGCACATCATAAAAAAGTAACAACTGAATGTGGCAATCGCCGCTCCCGTGTAATGCAAGACTGGAATCAACCAAATGTTGAGTGCGATGGTGATTACTGCCCCGGCGATGGTGATGAGGGCTCCGTATTTATTTTTGTTGGTTAGTTTGTACCAAACACTCAGGTTGTAATAGATACCCAAAAAAATATTTCCGAGTGCCAGTAATGGCACAACTTCCAATCCTTCCACCCAATTTTTATTGGCCAATGTTTCGAATATCCATCTAAATACATCCAAGAACAACCCGATGAACAGAAACATACAGCAGCAGGCAATTACAAAAAACTTCATCACCCTTGCGTATGTAACCGGAGCGTTTTCTTGCTTGCTTTGGTTGAAGAAAAAAGGCTCTGCTGCCATCCTGAAAGCCTGAATCATGATGGTGATCAATAGTGCCAGCCGGAAAACATTGGCAAAAATACCCAATTCATGATCGGCCTGCACAGTGGGCAAATTGACTACATGACGATAGATCAATCTGCTCAATACATCATTGGTCATGCCACCCAAACCTACAATAATCAGCGGGGCACTATAACGCATCACTTCTTTCCAAAGGGATACATTAAAAACAAATCGCACTTGTCTGATTTCTTTGCTCAATACGAGCAGGGTACACAAGCTGCCTGCCAGGTTGCCTACTAAATAATACCCTATACCCATGGTAGGGTCATACCATTCATTCAAAAAACTTGAGGGATGTTTTTGGATAAACGAAGGAATAATCCCCATGAACAAAATCACCATCGCAACATTGATCACAATGCCGAACACGCGTGCAAAGGCATATCTTTTAGGCCTGTTCTCCTGGCGAAGCTTTGCAAATGGAAGGGTATTTAAATTGTCTACTGCAATAATGCCAATCATCCAAAGGATGTAATCAGGGTGATGGTTTAAGTCAAGGGCAGTGGCCAGGGCAGGTTGTTGCAGCCAAAGGATGCTGCTGAACAAGAGGGTGCTGCCTAGCAATGAAATGGACAAAGTGCTGTATAGTTTAGTCGGGTCGTGCGTTTGAGAAAAACGGAAATACGCGGTTTCCATTCCGTACGCAAAAACAACATTTAAAAAAGGAATCAGGGTGTACACCTGCACCAAATCGGCGGTATTTTCAGGCAGGGCCACAAAAAAAGGCAAGGCCATGTTCATCAGGTATCCTAAAAACCTGCTTGCAATGGTGGGAACGCCGTACCAAATGGTTTGGCCTGCTAATTTTTTGATATTGCTCAAAGACAGTTTGTTTAGAATGTAATTTACTAGATAATTTTATAGATGGTTCAACTAAAATGAACAGAAATGTTCTTTCCAAAAATTACCAATCCATTTTTCTTCGCTGCGATTTTTTTTCAGCTGCTTTCTTTTTGGATTCCATTCTTTTTATTTTGACGGTTCGGGAAATCTTGGTGGATTTTCTCTTTTTTGGAACCATCAGCGCTTGTTTGACCAGCCGGTTGATTTTTTTGACCACTTCTTCTTTGTTGGCCAGTTGGGTACGATGGATTTGGCTTTTGACCAATAAGAAGCCATTGGCATTGATTTTGGGTGCCAATGTTTGCAGGATTCGCTCCTTCTCTTTTTCTGAAAAAAACTGCGAGGCCGACACTTGCCAATAACCCTCCACCATGGTTTCTACCTTGTTGACATGTTGTCCTCCTTTTCCGCTGCTGCGGGCCGTTTTGAATGATATTTCTTTTTGAAAGTCCTGCACCACCAAATGTACCAATATTTACCATGTAGCGGGGGCTGTGTGGCTTGGTTCCTTTAATATTTCGGTAAGAACAAAAAAATACACAAATTTGCAGTAGATATGAAGTCCCTCATCTATCAATCACTTGTTCAACGCAAGCAGCAGCATAAAAAATCATTTGCTGTGCTGGTTGACCCCGATAAGGTCAATGACAGCAGTTTGCAGCAACTGATTGAGCTGGCTGTGGCGGCTCATGTGGATTATTTTTTTGTGGGGGGAAGCTTGGTCGTTTCCCATTACATGGACGCTTGTGTTCAGTACATCAAACGGCATTG
>CAZCCN010000062.1:6375-8052 GCA_964497085.1 uncultured Ferruginibacter sp. | reverse complement strand
CGTATTAAACGTGGCTGATTTCCTTGGGAATCTCCAGCGTTATTTTGTAATAGGTTTGGCTAGGATCAATTTCGAAAAGGATACGACCATTGAGCACCTTGATCCGACTGGCAATGTTCTTCAACCCCAAACCTTGTGCGCTTTGATTGAGTTTGTCAAATTCAGGCTGGATGATACCCTTCCCATCGTGGTGGATGCGAATGTATAAATGATTGCCACTTGTGTTTTGGGTCAGGTGAATAAAACCGGCCTGGCTGTGCTTGAGGATATTGTTGACCAATTCCTGTACAATTCGAAACACCAATAATTCTTGTTCTACTTTCAAACGCTCTCTGTAGTCGTGGAAACGAGCACTGGCATTCAAACTGCCACTGCCGCTAATTTTTTGAAACAGGTCGGTGGTGGCACTTTCCAAGCCAAAGTTTTTTAAAGTAGGCGGCATCAGGCTGTGGCTGATGTTGCGGATGAGTAATATGGCGTCGTCTATGATTTGTTTGGCACTGAAAATACTTTGGAGCTGTTGGGCTTTCTCCTGGTTGACCAGGTTTTCATTCAGGTACAAACGAGCGGTGGCCAACAAAGGACCCGCATCGTCGTGCAAATCGGCAGCAATACGCTGGCGCTCCTCTTCCTGAAAACGAATGGAGGCATTCAGCAAGGTCTGTTGCTTTTCTGCTTCCAAACGCTTCATTTGCATTTGGTAGCGGATGACTTTGCGCTGGTGAAAAATAACAAACACAATGATACCGATGGCAAGCGTCAGCATACCCAGTGTTCCTAAGAACATTAAGCGCGATATACCTGAAGTGTCAGCTTGTAAAAGATACATTGGGTCAGTTTAATTTATGGTTAGGTGTAAAGGCATCAAGGTTGAGATCTGAAGGGAATTGCAGATTGTCTTCTGAGGTTTTATCATCAAAATTTAGACTCATTAGTGAAAGCCCCAAAATGACATTTTTTAAAATTGTAACAATGCTGTATATAATCTTCAATTGATTTTTTGAATCTATAGATGCATTTTTAAAATTTTCCACTAATAATATGTAGAAAAAGTTTCCTGTACAATAAACAAAGAGACCTACACATATCCAGAAAGAAGCAGTATTGTATATGAGAACCTTCGAATCATTTTGCATCTTTTCGAAAAAGAATATAATAATAAAAACAATAAAGATTAGAAATTCGACTATTGTTGGAGTATTACTAAATTCAAGATTCCCGTAGCTTAAAAAGTCGAGTAGATTGTATGCGAAAAACGGTAGAATAGAATATACAAGCAGCTTTTTGATAGTCTTATTTACTATCAAAAGAGATAATAAATATGCTATTAGGGTATACTCAAAAACCAAATGAAACCGAAGCAATAGATTGTTAGTTGGTAATGACCTATAAACATAGCCATTTACAGATATCAATACGATAAAAAGAGCTTGAAGAATGGCGTAGACAAAAAAAACCTCTAATATTTTTGTATTAAACTTTTTATAAAAAAGAATACAAAATATTAAAGGAATAATTTCTGATATAAGAGCAATATTGATTATAATTTCCAGAATAGCAGTTATTTGTATCAAAAATACTTAACTGAAGCCGAAAATTAAAATTTTATGTTACTTATCACTTGCTGAAAAAAATCTAAAAGATGGGCAAGTTTTTTTAGATAATAATAAGAAACAA
>CAZCCN010000062.1:0-6365 GCA_964497085.1 uncultured Ferruginibacter sp. | reverse complement strand
CTAACAGATTTAAAATAAATAAATGCATAGCTGAAAATTTTAATGTTTAATGATTAATTGCACCATAAACTTCAAAATTTCGACTGCCCCGGACAATAGGTTGAATGGCTATCGTATTTGTACGATTACCGTAAAATGTAATACAGGACAAGATTTTAGAAGAAAAACAACGCATTTTAATGGGGATATTTTTGGGTAAAAATACGAAATAAAATAGTAATTTTACTATTCAATTATTGTATCTTTACTACGTAAAAATACGATGGACCCCAAAAATGTGGATAAACCCGTGGAAAATCTGCCCTTGAAACGGATTTGTTGCAAGATGTGGATATCTATACTCAAGTCATTCATATCCAGTCATTTACAATTGAATCCATGACAATACCAATTTATCCTACACAATTGCACCTGAGTCCAATGGTCAAATTTTTGTACTTTTATGAGCCCTGGGCGGAAGATGAGGGGTCTAACCCATTGACGATGAGCCCAAACTGACCACTAAACCCCATTTTATTCAATACGAACCCTCTACTATGTCTACCGATAACCAGATTAAACTTGCGATAGCAGATGACCACAAAATTTTTAGGGATGGCATCAAAATGGCCCTTAGTGATAAAGTGAACCTTAAAATGCTTTGGGAAGCAGAAGATGGAAAAGACATGATGCACAAAATATCCATCAAAATGCCCGATGTATTGCTCATGGATATCCGGATGCCCGAAATTGATGGCATCAATGCCATTCAAATGATCCGGAAGGAATACGAAGAAATCAAGATCATTGTGCTCACCATGTATGACGACCAGCAGATGATCAGCAAGATGATGGAAATGGGCGCGAACGCTTACCTCACCAAAACGACCGACCCAGAAGAAATCTACGAAGCCATCCTGACTTGCATGAACGATGATTTTTACTTTAACGAACTGGTCAACAAAGCAGTGATGGGCAGGTTGATGCAAAAGAAAAATGTCCGACAACATTACGGATCGAGCACACCTGTCAGTTTCAATGAAAAAGAATTAAAAATTTTACAATTACTGGCCGAAGACAAAACCACAGAAGAAATATCAAAAATTATTTTTCTGAGCCCTCGCACCATTGAAACCATTCGTCAAAATATGAAGGCCAAAGTGAATGCCAAAACCATTGGCGGATTGATCATGTATGGTATGCGCAACAAGCTGATTGAATAAGACCGCGTTTTATAAAGTGACAATCCCATTTTTGACCGCATAAATGGCCAACCCTACCCTGCTTTTTACATCCAGCTTATCGAACAAGGCGTCTCTGTATCCATCAATGGCACGCGGGGTGATCTTCAGCTTGGCCGCAATCTCTTTATAGGTTAGATCCGTACTGGCCAATCGCAAAAATTCAATTTCCTTGTCATTCAACATGGCTTTGTCTAAAAAGGTTTGCTTGTCTGTATGTTGTTGAAACAATGAGGCCAGTTTGCCGGTGGTATTGTGTGCATAATAGTAACCGTCTTCCGCAACCGACCGAAGGGCGGCCTGCAGCTCAGAAGGATGGATGTCCTTTTTTAAAAATCCTTTGACACCCACCTGAAGAAGACGAATCAAAGCAATTTCAGAATCGTACATGGTCAATATCAGGATTTTAATGGCTGGATGTTCCTTTTGCAACCATTTGGCCGCCTCAAACCCATCCATTCCCGGCATGTTTAAGTCGAGCAGGACCACATCTGGCTTTGCCCCATCCTGAATGGCTTTGATCAGTTCATGACCATTGGCTACTGTGGCGACTACTTTACATTGTTCAAATCCGTTCACCAGATTCGCCAATGCGTCCCGGAGCAAAGCATGATCGTCTGCCAGCAATACTTTGTATTCAACTTTCATATAAAGGTATTTTAATCTGGATGGTGGTTCCCTTTCCCAACACTGAATCGATGTCAAACTGCCCATGAAGCAGGTCGGTTCTTTTTTTCATGTTGAGCAAGCCATTGGGCTGGTTGGGTTTATTGGTGACAAAGCCTTTGCCATTGTCTGCCAAAGTCAATTGTAAGAACAGCTCGGTGAAATGCAGGGCGATGTGAATGGAACTGGCTTTGGCATGCTTGATAATGTTGTGTAGTGCTTCCTGTACAATTCTAAACAAAATCAGCTCTTTGTCGGCACTTAAATACACAGGCTCCCCAATGACCGTCATTTTGATGTTGAAAAGCTCAGGCTTGTTGAGCTGGTTGATTTCAAATTCCAGTGCCTTGAGGAATCCATTGTTTTTAATGACTTCAGAACTCATGCTTCGGCTGAGGTCGCTCAAATCGGCAATGGCCTCCCCAATCACTTTTGTAATTTCGTTTACTTGAACCCCAGACCCATCAGAGGACTGACCCGGAAGGGTATTGAGGTACAATTTGGCCAAACTTAATTTCTGTCCAATGTTGTCGTGAATCTCTCGGGATATGTTCTGAAAAGTCTGTTCCTGAATTTCTACCTGAGATCTTAGCATATCATTTTCATGAATGAGTTTTAGTTCTTCTATATTTTTAAAATATCGTTGCTGCTTATTCGTATATATATAAATTACTAAAGCCAAAATCGTTAGTAATAAAAAAATCATAACGCAACCAAAAACTATAAAAAAAACTATACTTTCCTTTCCTTGATTGAACATAAATATCCCTTTATAAAAAACAAATGCATAATTGTGTAAGACGCAGCGACTAGCTTATAAAAAAACTGATGTTTTAGTCCAGATGAATCATATGCTAAATAATCAATTATTGCGGAAAGAGGTGAAGAGGATCCCATTCCAATAAAAATTCCAGTAATTATCCAAAATGAGGGTTCATTTATTAATGAAAAAGGCACTTCTAGTTTAAGAATTTGAAAATAATATACTAAGCATAAGACAGTAAGACTAAAATTTGTTACAGCAAAAGCTTTATTAACCAGAAAATTCCAATCACTAAAGAATAGTATATAAGCTATAAATAAAAGAAGAATCAATAAAATGATAATAAAAAACAAACCTCTTTTAGGTAAAACTTTGAAAATAAAACTCCCTAAAAAAAGAAAGTGAAATAAAAGTGAAAAATTCAAAAGATACTGTGAAAATTGTACCCCTAAAAAATTAGATTCAATATATGCAGGAATCATACAGAGAACTCCAATTGTAGGGTATATAAAAAACCCATTCATATACTTAGGTGCATTTTTATTTCTTATTGTCAAAAGTGACGACAAAAAGGAAATTAAAATAGTTAAGCACTGAATGTTGAAAAAGATGTTATGCCCGTATTTCATTTCCACAACATTACCACATAATCTTTAATGAACGATGAGAAAAACACCTAAGAAGGGAGGTGTTTTTCCCATGGCAGCCATTGGGGACAGGGGGATATTTGACCTGGTTTTTTAACCGTTCCCTATCCCCAATGACCCGGGTGGCACCTGCCACCTTGGGTCCATTGGGCTGTATTGTACACAAGGCTCGTACATTTTCTCGTAAAAGCCATTGGTTCATTTTGGGCAATATCCCAATAGATTATCAGCAACAAAGGGGGAATATGACCTGTAATACCCCAAAAAAATGCGTAAAAACCCCATCCGGATCATAGGGTAATTACACTCTTTATTTATTTGGGATATAATTTGATCTTGCATCCAGCGTTATAGTAGCGCAAACAAAGTCAAATCATCCTATTTGAAACGTATGAACGAAGAAACCAAAGAACCGATCAGAGTCATTATTGCAGATGACCACGTATTGTATCGCGCCGGTGTAAAAGCGTCGCTTAGCTCCAGCCCCGATATCAAAGTGATCGCGGAAGCTGACAATGGCATGCATTTGCTTCATTTGCTCAAAAACATTGAAGTGGATGTTATATTACTGGATATTCAAATGCCCATCATGGACGGGATTGCCACCCTGCCCGAGATTAAAAAAATATCTCCGCGCACGAAAGTAATTATGCTGACTATGGTAGACGACAATAGTATGATCACCAAGCTCATGGAACTGGGTGCCAATAGCTACCTAACCAAAACCAGCGATAGCGAGATTATACATGAAGCCATCAAAACTTGCTACGAACAAGAATATTATTTCAACAAACTGACCAACCAGGCCTTGTTGTCCAATCTTAGACAGCGCAATGTGAGTACGCCCCAGCAATTGGTAAGCCAGGAAGCACAATTGAATGATAAAGAGACCATGATCCTGCGTTTGATGTGTGAAGAAAAAAGCACGAAAGAAATTGCAGACATTGTGGAATTGAGCCCCCGGACCGTGGAAGCCATCCGCGACAAACTCAAAGTGAAGACTGGTTCCAAAACGACTGCGGGCTTGATCATGTACGCTGTCAAACACAAGATCATCGAAGAGATTTAAGTTTATAGGTATATAGGTTATAGTTTTTTAGGTTAGGAATCCCCGGCTTGCCGGGGATTCTTTATTTTAGCGCATGGAATATTTCATTTTCAACGGTAAAATGCTCGAAGCCCATACACCCGTTGTCGGACCTGACAACCGGGGCCTCCGATTTGGAGACGGTGTGTTTGAAACCTTGAAATACAAAAACAACCAATGCATCCTGCTCGATGAACACCTGGCCCGGCTGTGGAAAGGCATGAAGCGACTGCAGTTCGAGATTCCCAAATTGTTCACCCCCGATTTGCTGGAAGCCCAACTCTTGCAGTTGGTGAAAAAGAATCAACACCCTTCAGCCAGGATCCGCCTCACCATTTTTCGGGGAGATGGAGGTTTGTACGACCGGACGTCGCAAGCTCCTCAATACATTATTCAATCCTGGTCGCTGCCACCGAGCAACGGACAACTGAACGAAAACGGATTGGATGTGTGCCTTTACAAAGAGGCCCTCAAAACAGCAGATGCTTTCAGTCAACTCAAACACAATAATTTTTTACCTTACTTGCTCGGGGCTCAATATGCCCAATCCCAGCAATGCAATGATGCCATTGTGCTGAACCAGCATCAGCGCATTTGCGACGCAACAATTGCCAATGTGTTTATCGTGAAAGGGAAAGAAATTCTTACCCCTGCCCTGTCCGAGGGATGCATCGCTGGCATCATGCGCGAAACTCTTTTGCAAACGCTTCCCTCTATTGGCTTCGCGGTGAAAGAAGTAGCCCTCACCGAAGAGGAACTGATGAATGCTGACGAAATTTTCCTGACCAATTCCATCTACAACATCCGATGGGTCGGCCGCATCGGATCTAAAAAATTTGGCCAAACGAACATTCGACAAATTTATCAGTCCCTGCAGCAAACAAATGCAGCTGTGTTTTGTTAACTAACTGCATCCTTTTCACAGCGCATGGGCAAACCAATACATATATTCTGGTTCAGAAGAGACCTTCGGCTCGAAGACAATGCGGGGTTATCCACTGCCCTTCAGGCTGGCCTGCCAGTATTGCCTTTGTTTGTATTCGACAAAGAGATCTTGGACAAGCTGTCGGACAAAACAGATAAAAGGGTTCAGTTTATTCATGCAACCCTCTGCGGGCTGCAAGCGCAATTGCAACGACTGGGAAGCAGCCTAAAAGTGATCTATGGAACACCCGCTCAGGCATTTGAACATGTATTGCAAACTTACTCGATACAGGCCGTTTATACCAACCACGATTACGAACCCTATGCGCAAGAACGGGACCAGGCGATTGCCAACTTGCTGCAGCGACATCAGGTTGCGTTTCATTCTTTCAAAGACCAGGTTGTTTTTGAAAAAAATGAAGTAGTCAAAGATGATGGCAAGCCCTACACCGTTTTTACCCCTTACAGCAAAAAATGGAAAGCTCGGCTCACTGAAATCGACCTGAGGCCCTTTGAAACCAAAAAATATATTCAGCATTTTATTCAAACGCCCCCCCTGGAGATTCCTTCTTTGGAATCGATGGGCTTTGTTGCTTCACCTGCCGAATTTCCGCCCAAAGTACTGGACGAATCGATTGTGATGCATTACAGCCGTCAAAGGGATATTCCGGGTGTGCAGGGCACTTCACATTTGGGCATTCATTTGCGTTTTGGCACCGTCAGCATTCGGTCAGTAGCGACTATCGCCAAAAAATTGTCAGAAGTTTTTTTGAACGAACTCATCTGGAGGGATTTTTACCATATGATCCTGTGGCATTTTCCACAAGTTGGAAAAGGCAAATCTTTCAAGCCGGCTTATGATCAAATTTTGTGGAGACACCAGGAAGCTGAATTTGAAAAATGGTGCCAGGGCAAAACAGGGTACCCGATTGTAGATGCCGGCATGCGCGAATTGAATACGACAGGTTTCATGCACAACCGCGTTCGAATGATTGTGGCTTCCTTTCTTTGCAAACACTTGCTGATCGACTGGCGATGGGGCGAAGCCTATTTTGCAG
>CAZCCN010000061.1:0-8100 GCA_964497085.1 uncultured Ferruginibacter sp. | reverse complement strand
ATTTTTAATTATCAAGACGAAATTTTTTGTCAGTAAGAGTATTTTTGACAAGTCAATTTTGGACATTTTTTTTTGTCCATTTTGAAAAAGTTAAAATACTTTTCATTTTTCGAAAACTCCTTTTTATATATAATAAATTTAAAAAAGAACTTAAAGCCAAAGACGAGTTGTATAAGAAAAAAAGATATTGACAACAAAATGTGTCTCACTTTTCACAATTTATGAATTACAAAATTTATTCAGCTAAAATTTCACTAGCTACAATACGCTTACCTTCTTGAACATCATTTACATATTTGTCAATAGTTCTAGTGCTAACGCTGCTAACGTCGCTAACGCCAGTCCCCTTTGGTATATCTTCGTGTTGATCGTGCACAAAAGAAGACATTTCGAAACGCTGAACGTAAACAGGTTTGGTCTGTCCAATGCGATGAGTTCTGTCAATCGCTTGTTGTTCCACCGCAGGGTTCCACCAAGGATCTACGATGTATACATAATCGGCAGCGGTCAAATTGAGCCCGACACCGCCGGCTTTCAATGAAATCAAAAACACCCGGCACGAATCTTCTTGTTGAAATTGTTGAATAGCTTTTTCTCTTTCGGTAGGACTGGTGCTGCCATCAAAATAAACAAACGGAATTTTTTCTGCTTGCAGCTTTTCCTTCACCAGCGCCAACATGCCTAAAAACTGAGAAAAAATCAACACCTTATGGTCTCCGATGTTTTCTGACAACTCCCTGGAAAGCTCTTCTAACTTAATGGAGTGGTTGGGGTATTTTTCTTCTTCGTTTAAAATAGATGGGCTGTCACAAATTTGACGAAGCTTCATGAGTCCTTGTAAAATAGTCAGCTGAGATTTGTCAATGCCCTGCGCGTCAATGGTGCCAAGGATTTTCTCCCGATAACTGTTTCGATACGCATCATAAATCAACCTTTGTTCTTTTTCCATTTCACAGAACAAAATGGTTTCGGTTTTTTCGGGCAGGTCTTTGGCCACCTGTTCTTTTGTTCTTCGTAAAATAAACGGATAAAGCAATTTGCGCAAATGCTCTTTTTGTTCCTGTTCACCAAACTTATCAATGGGTGTAGCAAATTCATTCCTGAAAAACTCCATCGAACCCAACAGGCCGGGATTTAAAAAATTCATTTGGGCAAAGATGTCGAAGGTATTGTTTTGCAAAGGCGTTCCGCTCATGCAAAGGCGATTTTTGGCGGTCAGCAAAGACGCCGCTTTGGTTACCTTGGAAGCTGGGTTCTTGATGGCCTGGCTTTCATCTAAAATGATGTAGTCAAACAAAACTTTCATCAAGAGGCTGATATCGCTCCGCAGGGTTCCATAGGTGGTGATGATGATGTTGCTTTGTTGCAACACCTCAATATCTCTGATCCGCGTATTGCCATGGTGAATATGGAATGACAGGTCTGGCGTGAATTTCTTCACCTCGTTCTGCCAATTGTATATCAGGGTGGTCGGACAAATCACAATCGCCTTCAGCGCGCCGTTGGCGGCTTTGTATTGCTCCAGCATGGTAAGGGCCTGAACTGTTTTACCCAAACCCATGTCGTCGGCCAAAATGCCTCCCCATCCCACATCATTTAAATAATTCAGCCACTGGTATCCGGCCACCTGATAGGGGCGCAAAACCGCTTGCAAATTGGCGGGCGTATCAATCTCGGGTATATTTTTAAATGAGCGGATGCGTTCAAATTTTTCGTCCAGTGCAAAACTGATTTCAGCTTCGTCTCTGTTTTCGTAGAGCTCATCAATCACACTCATGTGATACCTGGACAATCGCAGCTTGTCGTTTTTACCGTCACCCACCTTAAACAAAAGCGCATAGCGCTTGAGCCATTCATCAGGAAGAATACCCAGCGTACCGTCGGCAAGCTGAACAAAAGACTGTTTGCCGGCGAGTGCTTTTTTGATTTCAGCTATTCCTACCCGTTGGTTATCGAATTCAATTTCCACTTTGGCATCAAACCAATCCAAGCCGCTGCTCACATGAATGTGGGTGCTGGGGCGGGCCGTGTTGAATTTGAAATTTTTGAGTGCTTCAAAGCCATAGACCGGAATCTTGGCTTCTTTCATCTCATCCACAAACAGGAAGAACCAGTTGTTTTTCAGCACATCGGCGCCTTTCAGCAGAAGGCCCTTGGTTTCGGGCTGACGAATAAACATAGAATGAAGCCCTTCCAGCTTTTGGATAAACGCTTCTTCTGCTTCATTGTTTCTTTTGATGATTAAGATCTTGTCTGCGTCTGGCAATACAATGGTTGGCTTGTCACTGGGCTTGATGTCAAATCCCTGGTAAGAAAAAATAGGCTGAAATACAAGGTAATCGCCCTTTTCGAGCAATTGTACTTTGATATCGGGCGCGCCGCCTTTTACTTCTTTCACCAGACTTTTGTCAAAGTCAACCGTGTAATCTTTGGTGAGCGGAAGAATTTCCTTTTGAAGCGTAACGGCCCACTCGGCTTTGCTGAATTGAATGCTTTTTTGTCGGGAGAATTTTTCTGCCAACAGAACATCTTCCGGTTTTTGCCAGGTGTACAGCAAATTGTCGTGTAAAAAAACCAGGCTGCTGTCGCACTCATTGTCTTCCAGAGATAGGGTTTCTCCTGGTAGTTTGATTAAACAGGTCAGCTCAAAAGCACTATTGGCATAACGCACTTTAAAAGATGGAGACACAAACCGATCGCTCAATTCAATCTCCTGTAAATGATTTGTTTTAAAGGTCTTTTTATGAGGAAGCAGAAAGATAAATTGGTTCTGTGCCTGCTCTTCAAAAATTTTTTTAAGTTTCGGATGCAGGTATTCCGCCATCAAAGACTTCGTCTCCTCCGGCAGGTCGTCCCCATCGGTGTGGATGATGTTTTCCCAAATTCCACTGAAAGGCGAGTTTCTATTTAAGTATTTATGAATCTCGGGCGGTTGAAGTTTTCTGATTTGTTGAAAGAGGTATTTGTCCTCTTCGCTAAAACAATCCAGGTTGACAAACTTGGTCAGGTCAAGCGCCTCTGTTTTGCCAATGTATTTTTTATTGTCTTCATCTGCCTCTCCCTGAACCGCACCTACCGTGAAGCCCGGAAAGCCGGGTGTGTTGCAGTTAAACACAATGCCCAATTTTTTGGTGTCGTTGATGGATGCGTTGGTGGTCACCACTTCCACCTGTTTTTTGACAAGCAAGGCAGAACTGGGTTTGGAAGGTGAAGAAGGCAACCCGACCGAAGTGGCCACTCGCTGGATGGTAGGATCCAGGAGTTTCAAAAAAGGTTTTCCTTCTTTATAAGAAAATTCAAATTTACCGGTGAGATCGTCTTGTAGGCTATACCCGTAAATCTGTAGGAGTTTGTTTTTTTCTTTATCCCAGTTGCGAATCGAATCAAAATAATTGGAACCATATGCATTGAGCAGCTGGAGAAATAAAAGCGTTTTGTGTTCGCACAGCGGATGCAGGGATTCTGTACAGGTACAAGAGGTGTCAAAAGTGCGCTCTTCATTTTTTTGCAGCACCACGGTATAGGCATTGCCCTGAACGGTCAGCGAGGCTTCTACCCGTTCATCTTCCGCCTTTACAATATTCGCTTTGTTGGTGCGAAGTGTTTTTTCCGCTTCATCATAGATGGCCGGGGATGACAACATTTTGATTGTTTTCAAATCAATGTTTTTCATTTTGGCAATCGTGTGGTACTGGTTGTATTGAAAAATACTATTGCCGAGCATATTCTTGTCGGCCATGTCCTGCAAGCGAAACAAAGCAGCCGATTCATGTCTGCAAATGTCTCCCATGTTGTAGGGACAAGTGCACCGAAGGGTCATTCGTTTGGGATCGGCATATTTTTGAATGTATACTTTATAAAAAGTGTTGTAGCTGTCGTCTTTTACCCTAAAGGCAACGCCACCCATTAACTCGTCGTGCTCGATCATTTCAACAAACCCTCCTCCGTGAATTTTTTTTCCACGACGAATCACTTCATCCGTTCCGTTGTTGTAAATGTGTTTTATGATGTGTGGTAGCGCCAAGCAAAAGCCTTTTAAGAATAGATGCTGTTTTTCTTGCCCAATACCAATTGTGAAAAGGGCAATTTGCAAAAGTAACGGAAAATAAACGAGATGGGCGGGCTCGTAGAAGACTTTGTGGAGAAATTATAACTTTCTTTAACGAACAGGCGCCTTGATCAGTTTGCCTTCTTGGTAAATGGGGACCACGGGAGCTGTATCGGCGGTGAGACAATGTTGAATGTCTTTTTCCAAACCAAAAGCAGACAGTCTTTTATAATGAGACGCGTGGTTATTTTTCATAAAGCCAAATAAATCGGTTTGGGCCTGTGTGAACATCAGCTCTGATATGGCTGAGGCATCACAATCCACTGAAAAATGGTTTTTTATTTGGTGGATGACAGCGCCCGCAAACAAGCTGTCTTCTATATTAACCCTGTCTTTCCAGGCCGCACAAGCCAGTAATACGGGTTTGTTTTGTTGGACTACATATTCGCAGATTGCAGTCAGGTTGGCAAAAGCGCCCGTAATCACTTCGTTGGCACCGTTGTTAAGAGCCATGTGCAACAACTTGGTGCCATTGGTGGTGGTCAACACCAATGTTTTTCCGGCGATAAATGATTCGGGATATTCAAAAGGCGAATTGCCATATTGTAGTCCGTCAGCCACTTTACCATCTCTTTCCCCTGCGGTAATGGCATCCATTTGTTTGCCAATGCGAATACATTCTGGCACACTGTCCACCGGAATGATTTCTTTGGCTCCGTTGTGCAAGGCTGTAGCAATGGTAGAGGTCGCTCTCAATACATCAATGATCACCACCACGCTGTTGCTGATGTCGTATAGATGAAGCAGAGCGGGTGAAAGACAGGTATATAAAGAAGGGCGATTGTGTTGCATGGATATCAGTATAACGGACAAAGATTTTATTCAAAAGGAATTTTAACCACTTTGGCTTTTAGGGCATTGTTTCGAACCATGACCGCAATTTCGGTTCCAATGGTGGCGAAGGGTTTTTCTACATAGCCCATACCGATGGCTTTGCCCAAGGTAGGTGATTGGGTGCCAGAAGTCACTCGGCCAATGGTGCGCCCTGTGGTGTCGGCAATGGGATAATCGTGTCGGGCTATTCCCTTATCAATCATTTCAAAACCCACCAGCTGTTTGGTGACGCCGTTTGTTTTTTGTTGTTCAAACAGCACACTCGAGGTAAAAGGCTTGGTGAATTTGGTGATCCAGCCCAGGCCTGCTTCGATGGGTGAAGTGGTGTCGTCAATGTCATTCCCGTATAAACAAAAACCCATTTCCAGGCGAAGGGTATCACGTGCCCCCAATCCGATGGGCTTGATGCCTTGAGTGGCACCTGCCGAAAAAATAGCATCCCATATTTGGTCTGCAGCATTGTCTTGGTCTTCGAAATATATTTCTACCCCTCCGGCACCGGTGTAGCCTGTGGCGCTGATCAACACATTGTCTACGCCGGCAAAACGGCCTTTCACAAAAGTGTAATATTTTAAATTCAACAAATCCATTTCGGTCAACGGCTGCAATATTTTGGTGGCATTCGGGCCTTGTACTGCCAGCAAACCGGTTTTGGAAGAAATATTATGCATCTCCACTTGGTGGATATTGTGGGTGGTGAACCAGTTCCAGTCTTTGTCGATGTTACCCGCATTCACGACGAGCATATAGGTGTTGTTGGGCTCCAAACAATAAACCAGCAAGTCGTCTATGATGCCACCTTCGTTGTTGGGGATACAGCTATATTGAACTTTTCCAGCTGTTAATTTAGCCGCGTCGTTGCTGGTGAGGCGCTGAATCAGTTCGAGCGAATGGGGCCCCTTGAGAATAAACTCTCCCATATGACTCACATCAAAGACGCCGGCATTTTTCCTTACCGTTGCATGTTCTTCGTTGATGCCTGTATAAGAAATGGGCATATTAAACCCGGCAAATGCAGCCATTTTGGCGCCCAGTGAAATATGTTTATGGGTAAAGGGGGTTGTTTTCATGCAATCCATTTAGGGGGCAAATGTAAATTAAAAAAACGGCAGAACAATTCTCGTGCCGATGGATAGACAGAAATAAAACATCCTGTCTTTCGACAGGATGGTATCATTCAAAAAGTTTTACAAAAAAAACATTGGGTTGTATAAGACAGAGGCGGTTGGATCCGGGTTGGGGGATTCGAGCTCTTTAAGTTGTTTCTCTATAGATTGCTGTATTTTTTGAAGAGAGTCTTTTTTTCTTTGAGATGGCTCCATGATGGAATCGATTACAATCGTTTCATTCTGTTCGGCGGGTTTTCCGTCGTTTGTATACAAACCTGAAGGCTGCATGATATAGTCCACATCATTTTGCCAGCGTTGCGGACGGTTTCCTTCAAAATCGTTGGTCAAATTCATCTGGGTGGAAGAAAAACGAAGCCGCCATGTTTTTGTGTTTCCATTATTGATTTTGATTTGTTTTCCTACTGGTACAAAGACCGTTACCACAATGTGCTGATTCCTGAATTTTTGTTGTTGAGTGATGGACAACTCTTTATCCAGATACAGGGTTGAGTCTTTTTGGCTTACCTGGTAGGGAATAACCTCGGCGGTTTTGTTTGCCGCTGCCCGATTTTTGCCGCTGGCTATTTTTTGAATCGTCACGTAAAAACTATCGGTATTTGATTTTTCAATTTCAATTGAAACGTTCTGAATATGAAGGGTATCGTTTGATAATTGATTGAAGGGGGAAAACTCAAACCGATTGTGTTGAAACAGATTGGGGCTGGATGCACGAAATGCAACGGTAAGCTTTTGAGCCGTAGGATGGTGCAACGCAATTGGGGTTGGTTGGGAAACATTGTTGTAGGCGAAGTGGTTGCCAACTGACACCACCAGTCCCACCAGAGAAGCCCAGCCTAAAATCCAAAGCGAAACAAAAACCACCCGAAGCGGCGTGCTCCCCGATTTGATGTGGGCTACCTTTCTAATCAACCAGGTGATGATGCCAACCAGGGGAACCAAAATAAAAAACAATAGAACCCCCCATGCAAATGTGTTTTCCCAACCGTTTTCTAAAAGAAAGTCCTTCAATGGAAAAAGAGCAAATGCGGCAAGACTGCTACCAAACAATACCGCAAGCAACGCAATAACCAATACAGCCAGCAGTGTATAAGAAAAAGCTTTAATGATGAAAAGAAACCCTTTGACCATGGTTTGAATAATCGATTTTAGAACACGTGCGGTGGTCGAAAAAAATGATTTACTAGTGGTGGTAACTGATTTTTTCACTTCTTCACCCATCGACTTCGCTTTATCCTGTATGCTTTTGGCTTCTTCTGTGACAACGTTTTTAATGGATTGCAAATCAATTTTCTCTCCTTTCATTTCTAGCTTCTCTGAAGTGGTTTTGGCTTCTGGAATAATCAACCAACATAAAATGTATACCAAAAGCGCACCGGGAGAAAACTGAATGGCATCATCCCATCTAGAAAAAGTGCCCAGCAAAGGAAGCAGAAAAATCAATCTGGGTATCCAGGCATTGATTCCAAAATAATGTCCGATGCCGCTACACACGCCGGCGATAATGTTGTCGTCATTGTCCCTGAAAAGTTTTTTTCTGGTGGCGCCAATTTCTTTGTTGGCGGAACTGGGGGTGGCAATCCACAACACCAAATAGGGCAGCAAACCAAATCCAAAGGAAATCATCAGCAACACGAAAAATATGCGTACCACCACCGCGTCAACGCCCATATAATTGGCCAAGCCACTGCAAACGCCCCCTATCACTTTGTTGTTTTCGTCGCGGTATAGTTTCTTGGATTCTGTCGTTGTGCTTTTGGGGGGCTTTGGGTCAACGATTGGCGCATCATCAAAATCTTCTGGTCTGCCCATGCTATTGATCACAGCAGCGACATCTGCATCGGTTATACACGTGACGCCTTTTTGCAAGCTTTGTTGAAACAATTCACCGATTCTGCTTTCTATGTCGTGGATGATTTCTTCTTTGCCCTCCTCCTGCATAAAATGCTGGTGAAGGGTGTCAATGTATTTTTGTAGAAAATCGTAGGCGGTGACTTCAATAGGAATAACCCGACCATGAAAATTAATGTT
>CAZCCN010000060.1:7813-8107 GCA_964497085.1 uncultured Ferruginibacter sp. | reverse complement strand
AGCCGCTTCTGCTTTGGCTGTTTCAAATGCTTTTTCGATTTCACTTTCTTGCCATACGACGCGCATTCCTTTTCCACCCCCGCCCGCAGTGGCTTTGAGGATGACGGGATAACCAACTTCTTTGGCAGATTGGATGGCATGGTCCACATCACGCAAGAGACCTTCGACGCCTGGTACCACTGGCACACCCGCTTTGATCATGGTTTCTTTAGCGGTAACCTTATCACCCATCGAATTGATCATATCAGGTGTGGGCCCAATGAATTTGATGCCGTGGTCGGCACAGATTTTAGC
>CAZCCN010000060.1:0-7803 GCA_964497085.1 uncultured Ferruginibacter sp. | reverse complement strand
TGGTGATTTCAGCTGCAGCCATAATGTGTGCCATGTTCAAATAACTGTCGACACTGGAAGGTTTTCCAATACACACGGCTTCGTCCGCAAATTTCACGTGAAGGCTGTCTTTGTCTGCAGTGGAATAAACGGCCACTGTCTTGATGCCCATTTCTCTGCAGGTTCTGATCACACGTAGGGCGATTTCGCCTCTGTTGGCAATTAATATTTTTTTAAACATCGGATGATAGTTGTTGGCTAATAAGTATTAAATGACTTACAATAAATCAGCTGTTGCCTACTTAGGCGTTAGCTGGGATCTACCAAGAATAGTGGCTGATCATATTCAACGGGGCTGGCATCTTCTACCAGTACCTTTACAATTTTGCCTTTCACCTCGCTTTCAATTTCATTGAACAGCTTCATGGCTTCGATGATACAAACCACTTTGCCAGGGGTTACATCGTCTCCTACACTGGCAAATACAGGCTTGCCGGGTCCGGCCTGGCGGTAAAATGTTCCAATCATCGGGCTCTTAATGGTGATCAGATTGTCTGCTTTAGGGGCTTCGGCCTTGGCTGCAGGGGCAGCAGGTGCTGCTGGTGAGGCCGCAGGGGCTGGAGCGCTAGCGGGTACATAAGCCGCTGCAGGGGCTGTCACAATATTTTGAACAGGATCATTCTTTTGTTTGATGGTAATTTTTTTACCATTTTCCTCGATGGTGATTTCTCCGATAGAGGTTTTGTTGATCAGCTTTACCAGCTCCTGAATTTGTTTGATGTCCATTTGTAAGAATTAAATGATTAATTGATTGAATGAAACGGGGTGCTAAGATAGGAAATGATTATTCAATTAGCCGAAATATAAACCATCATTTTATCAAAAAAATGACCAAAAAATGCCAAAAATGACCTAAAAATGACATGAAATCACTCGAAAATGGCATTTTTACCCCAAAAACAGAAAAGTCGGTTTTAGCCGACTTTTCGTGTATGATTCAAGAAAATTATAATATTATTTCACCCTTTCTACGTATTCGCCGGTTTTGGTGTTGACGCGAATCAGTTCTCCTTCATTCACAAATAGGGGAACGTTCACCGTGGCACCGGTTTCTACTGTGGCAGGCTTTAGGGTTCGGGTTGCTGTATCGCCCTTCATACCTGGTTCGCTGTAGGTGACCAGCAGCACAATTTTGTCGGGCAATTCAACACCCATCGGCTGTTCGGTTTCGCCATTGATTAGGACAGACACTTCCTGGCCATCTTTCAAAAAGCCTGGTGCATCAATCATATTTTCAGGTACTGTGATTTGTTCAAAAGTTTCATTGTCCATGAAGCTGTAGCCTGTATCGTCTTTGTACAGGTACTGATAGGCCTTTTTTTCCACCCTTACCGGATAGATGGTTTCTCCACTGTTCCAGGTCACTTCAATGGTTCGAGCATTGTCCACGCCTTTTAGTTTGGCCCATACTTTGGCCGCCGCACGGGCTGTCTTGTTTTGTCCAAATTCGATCACGGTGTAAAGGCTGTTGTCTATTTTCAGAATCAGCCCAGAACGCATATCTGCAGTAGTTGCCATAAAATGTAATTATTCGTTATTAGTGAGGGGCAAAAGTAGCAATAGTATATTTAATTCCGAAATCCTTGTTAATAAATTCGGATTTACCCAAAATAGGCTGTTTTATTACATATTTGCAATCAAAACAGACACACTTGAAACAGTCAATCATCACCCTGGTCCTCTGTACGTTCAGTTTTATTGTTTCTGGGCAAGATCCAGCTGGCATTGAGACTCCTGCCGTAGGCCCCATTCCTTCTTTTGAATGTAGAAAAGTACCTGACAGTGCTCGTTTTACTGAAAAGAACCTATTGGCAAAAAAAAGGACCATTTTTGTTGTATTCAGCCCCGATTGCGGCCATTGCCAAATGTTCGCTAGAAAGTTGATGGACAGCATTGGCCTATTCAAGAAAACGCAGATTGTCATGGTGTCCTCGCTGGATTATTCCGATATCCAACGGTTTTATGACAATTACGCAATGGCTTCTTGTAAGTTTATGACGGTGGCCAGGGACGCTAATTATTTTTTCATCACCCATTTTCAAGTTCGGCAATTTCCAACTGCCTATGTGTTTGATAAAAAAGGACAATTTGTGAAAAGCCTGGTCAGTGAAATTGACATCAGCGAACTGGCAGATTCGAAGTGATGTATATAACAGGTTGGCCAAGAAAAATATTTTTCCGTTTTCTTTGAAACGCAAACGGGTAACCGATTAACTTTGCAGGGCATATATATTATACATCATCAAAAAATAAGGATATGAAAATAACCGTAGTGGGAGCAGGTGCAGTGGGCGCTACCTGTGCAGACAACATCGCTCGCCGGGCATTGTGCGATGAACTGGTGCTGTTGGACATTAAAGAAGGAGTGGCAGAAGGCAAAGCCATGGACCTGATGCAAACAGCTCAGTTGGAAGGATTCGACACCAAAATTGTCGGCTGTACCAACGACTATGCTAAAACAGCTGGAAGCACAGTTGCGGTGATTACCTCGGGTATTCCGCGCAAACCAGGTATGACCCGTGAAGAATTGATTGGCATCAATGCGGGCATTGTCAAAACGGTTACCAAAAATTTATTACAGTATTCTCCCGATATCATTATTGTGGTCATCAGCAACCCGATGGACACCATGACCTACTTGGCTTTGCAATCCAGTGGATTGCCCAAAAACCGAATCATTGGTATGGGAGGCATTTTGGACAGTGCCCGTTTCCGTTATTATCTAAGCCAGGCGATGCAATGTTCACCCAACGATTTGCAGGCAAATGTAGTAGGCGGACACGGCGATACCACCATGATACCATTAACCAGATTGGCTACTTATTGCGGAACACCTGTGGCCAACTATTTGGATGAAACCACATTGGCCAAAGTAGCTGCGGATACAATGGTCGGCGGTGCCACCTTGACTGGTTTGCTCGGTACTTCTGCCTGGTATGCGCCAGGTTCTGCAGGCGCCACCTTGGTGGAATCGATTGTGCGAGACCAAAAGAAACTCATGCCTTGCTGCGTGATGCTCGACGGCGAATACGGTTTGAAAGACATCTGTATAGGCGTACCGGTGATTGTGGGAAAAAATGGCTGGGAAAAAATCGTTGATTTCAAATTGAATGAACAAGAATTGGCGGCCATGCACAAAAGTGCCGAGGCGGTTAGAAGCATGAACAGTGTGTTGTCCACCTTAAGCATTTAACTACAATCTTCTTATTCGATCCATCCGAGAGACCCCATGGGGTCTCTTTTTTTATGATCAAAATCATGTGTGAGCAAGCCGCCATCATTCTATTCGCAAAAATGTATTTGCATTTTTGTTTTTTGAAATCCTTTCTATGGCTAAATTTTTACTAATCTTTTTAATGGGATCTGTTGTCGGAATCAATGCCTTGCAGGCACAACCATCCTCAAAACCAGACCATGACAAAGCTTATTATTTACAAAAAAGCAAATCGCAAAAAACAGCTGGTTTTATGCTATTAGGGGGTGGTGTCACGGCTGCTACCTTGGGCATCATTTGGGCTTCAAACGATGCCAGGGACAATGGAATTTTTAATGCAGATTTCGATGCGCAATTGCTGGTGGTGACCGCAGGGGTGTTGGCGGCCGTTGGCAGCATTGTGTTATTTGTATCCTCCAGCCACAACCACGAAAAAGCGATGTTGTTTTCTGCCGGGTTCAAAGCAACCCCTTTGTTGGATAAGTCACTACTGGGTTCCGCCCAATCCATCAACGGAATGTCTCTCGTTGTTCATTTTTAATGGTTTTTTAGTTTTGATTTTGGTTATAAGTCTTCTGGTAAACAGAAGACTTTTTTGTATAAAAAAAATCCCACCGAAGTGGGAGGAGGCTATTGAAAAAAAACTGGTTGTTAACTAATGCCCGCAACCATGGTTTCTTTGTGTATTTTTTGAACGAGCCCTTGCAGCACTTTTCCGGGTCCGCACTCAGTAAATTGTGTGGCGCCATCTGCCACCATCGATTGAACGCATTGCGTCCATTTAACCGGCCCCGTTAATTGTGCAACCAGATTTTCTTTGATGACAGCCGGATCTGAAACGGCTTTTCCATGTACGTTTTGGTATACCGGACAAATGGGTTCATTAAATTGGATGGCATGGATTGCTTGGGCCAATTCTTCTTCTGCCGTCTTCATCAACGGTGAATGGAAAGCAGCGCCTACAGGCAATACCAGTGCTCTCTTTGCACCGGCTGCTTTCATTCTTTCACAGGCCAGCTCTACGCCTTTGATGGATCCGCTGATGACCAGTTGACCAGGGCAATTGTAATTGGCTGCCACAACGATTTCGCCACTTTCCTGGCGCACTTGATCGCAAATGGCTTCTACTTGTTGATCGTCCAAAGACAATACCGCTGCCATGGTGGATGGAACAATTTCACAAGCTTTTTGCATCGCTTTTGCTCTGATCGAAACCAATCGAAGCGCATCTTCAAATTGCATTGCTTGGTTGGCTACCAAGGCTGAAAATTCACCAAGCGAGTGACCTGCCACCATATCAGGACTTGCCTGCTCAATGGTTTTGAAGGCAGCAATCGAATGGATGAAAACAGCAGGTTGGGTTATGTCTGTTTGTTTTAATTGCTCGTCTGTGCCGGTAAACATGACATCTGAAATGCGAAAACCAAGTATTTCATTGGCTTGCTCAAAAATGGCTTTAGCGGTATCGTTGGTATCGTAGAGGTTTTTACCCATGCCGCTGAATTGGGCACCTTGACCCGGAAATACAAATGCGTGTTTCATAGCTGTTTGCTTAAGCGTTGGTGAATGACTGTTGCAAAGAAAATAAAAAATCCCTCAATAGAGGGATCTTATTGGGATAAATTTTGAAATGATTAATGAAGTTTGTTTGTGATGAGTTTCATGAACTCACTTCTGGTTTCATTCTTTTCAAATGCTCCACAAAAAGCCGAAGTGGTTGTCACTGAATTTTGTTTGGACACGCCGCGCATCATCATGCACAAATGCGATGCTTCAATCACCACGGCCACCCCATGCGGCTGAAGGGTATCTTTAATCACTTCCAGGATCTGCTCGGTCAATCTTTCCTGTACTTGCAAACGCCGGCTGTATACATCCACCACTCGGGCAATTTTGCTCAAGCCGGTGATGAATCCGTTGGGGATATAGGCAATGTGTGCTTTTCCGTAAAAGGGCAACATATGGTGCTCGCACATGCTATACAATTCAATGTCTTTTACGATTACCATTTCACTCACTTCTTCGTGAAACTTTGCTGATTCAAGAATGGCCTTTGCATCCATGGAATAGCCCTGTGTGATGTATTGCATGGCTTTGGCAATCCTTTCTGGTGTTTTAAGCAATCCTTCTCTTTGCGGGTCTTCGCCCAACAGTGAAATGCTTTCTTTGTAATTTTTTGCCAAGGCATCCGTGATGTCTTTGTCAAAATGATCTGTTCTATGGTAAGCCATATGGGTGGTTTAAATATTAATGGATGGGGTATTCTACAAAGTTTCTTTCTGTTTCGTACAAACGTACTTGCAGGTCCAATGTTTTTTCTATGTGTGGCCGGAGAAGATTGTACACCACAATGGCAATGTTTTCGGCGGTCGGATTGAGCTGCTCAAACTCCTTGCAGTCTTCGTTTAAATTTCTGTGGTCAAATCTTTCAATCACTTCTCGTTGAATCAGCTCGCTGAGTATTTTCATATCCATTACATAGCCGGTCTGTGCATCAGGCACCCCTGCTATTTTTACAATCAACTCATAATTGTGCCCGTGATAATGCGGATTGTTGCACTTCCCAAAGACCTGCCGATTGGTGGCTTCGTCCCATGCGGGATTGTGAAGCCGGTGGGCGGCATTAAAATGTTCTTTCCTAAAAACGGCAACTTTATGACTCATACGTTTTGATTAACAAAATATGGCAAGAATTGTTTGCGCAATACCTGCTTTTGATAGGTTGAGTGAATACAAACGGGTAAAACAGAAGTATGCTGTTTATGTGTTGAGATGAAGATACGAATAGTTCAGGGCTTTAGACCTGACTATTCCCCATAATATTCTACGTAAATGCGAGGGGTTTCGTACAGTTTCAGGCTGTGGAGTGTCACTTCTGCAGGCAGCTGGGGTGCCAACTGATGCCAGATGCCTTTCACCAGGTTCTCAATGGAACAGATTTTTCCCTTCATGAATGGAACGTCCAGGTTCAGGTTTTTGTGATCGAGGCAATCAATCACATGCTCTTTGACGATGATGCTCAGTTTTTTCACATCGTATACAAAGCCCGTTTCATCACTGGGCTGCCCCTTGATGGTTACATGCAATTCAAAGTTGTGCCCATGCCAGTTTTCATTGGCACATTTGCCAAATACTTGCTCGTTTTCCGCTTGGCTCCAAGCAGGATTGAAAAGCTTGTGTGCAGCATTAAAATGTTCTATTCTGGTAATATATACCATCTGGCAAGGGAATTTTTTGCAAAGGTAGAGAGTATTGGGTGAAATGTAAAGCGGAATCGCGAAATTTGTAACATGCGTGTTCTGATTGTATCGGCTACTGAATTTGAAATTGCCCCTTTTCTGCAAAAACACCCTTTGGCTGATTGCCTAATCACCGGAGTAGGAGCAGCCGTGAGCATGTACCACCTTGTCAAAAAGATGCACGACGTCCGTTACGATCTCATCATACAGGCAGGGGTGGCGGGCACCCTCGATGCGTCTGTGCCCTTGGAGACCGTGGTGATGGTTGAAAAAGATCGTTTTGCAGACGTGGGCGTTTTTGAAAAAAAGCAATGGATTCATTTGTTTCAGCAAGGCTTGGCAGATGCCAATCAATTTCCTTTTGAAAATGGCTGGTTGTGCAATCCCATTGACGCCTCTAATCTGTCACATTTGCCTCGGGTCAAGGGCCATACGGTGAATATGTTGACAGATGACAGCACGCATATTCACCTGCTTGTGCAACAGACACCGGTTCAGGTTGAATCGATGGAAGGCGCCGCCTTGCATTATGTTTGTTTGCAAGAGAAAATATCTTTTATTCAATTGAGGGCCATCAGCAATCTTGTTGGCGAGCGAAACAAAAGCAAATGGAAGTTGCCCGAAGCCATTCAACAGTTGAACAAAGAACTGATATCGGCTTACGAATTTTACACCCATTCATCTTAATTTATCCATGAAACTATCCATCGGGTTTTCTCCCTGTCCCAACGATACGTTTATATTTGAAGCATTGGTCAACCATAAAATTGACACAGAAGGGATTTCATTTGATGTACGCATGGAAGATGTTGAGCAATTGAATCAATGGGCCCTTCAGGGTGGGTTGGACATCACCAAAATCAGTTATGGAGTATTGCCCTCCGTACTCAATCACTATCAACTATTGGACAGTGGCAGCGCTTTGGGATCGGGTGTAGGACCCTTGCTCATCAGTCATCCCTCGCAGGCGATGGCACCGGTAGATGATACCCTCGTGGCCATACCCGGCGAACACACCACTGCGCATGGGTTGTTTTCCTTGGCCTATCCAGCAGCCCGCCAAAAAGTTTTTATGCGCTATGATCAGATTGAATCGTTTGTACAGGCAGGTGAGGGATTGGGTGTCATCATTCATGAAAACCGGTTTACTTACGAAAGCAAAGGACTGGTGAAAAGAATCGATTTGGGTGAGTATTGGGAAGAACATACGCAACTGCCCATTCCACTCGGGGGTATTGTCATGAGCAGAAAGTTTGACACAGCCTTGCAACAAAAAATAGACCGGCTGATTTAAAAAAGCATTGTCTATGC
>CAZCCN010000059.1:0-8313 GCA_964497085.1 uncultured Ferruginibacter sp. | reverse complement strand
TATTGTTTAGAAAATTGAATCATAGCATCTCCATATATCATTTTTATTCCAATTTTTTGATCATCAAATACCTGGAATCGAAATTTGTTTCCATCGTCATCAATTGCGTTAATAATCTGATAACCATTCCCATCTTTCGTATAGTCCCGTTCTACATTCTTTGAAGTTCTTCTGTATAGTTTCTCTTTTCCATTAGCTGTTATATGAGTTATATCTCCATTTGAATTTACATTTATTACAAAAGTATTCAAGCCTTCTTGCCATTCACTCCATTTCTTAGTATCAGCATCATACACACTCACCATTTCAAAATCGATTCTGAACTTCTCGCTTTTAGTTGCATTTGTTCTGTTTTTTTCTGCATCTTCAATCAGTTCTTTATCTTCTTTACAGTTTTTGTAAATGGTCACATATTTATATCTTCTTTCGTTTTCGTCCTCACCATGAAAATACCAGATTTCGCTGGTTTTATAATATATAGCAATTTTTTGCCCCTGATCATCTATATAAGTATCAATTGTATAATCGTCTGATATGTTTTCACTCTTGTCGAATGTCCAACTATTATATAACCAATCCTTGTCTCCCGTTTTAAAATAGATTTCTTTTTCTGTAAAAACAAATTGAGAGGGCTTGTAAACAGTTTCAACAGTTACGTATTCGTTTTTGCTGTAACTCCATTTCATTTTTTTATATGAAGAAGATTTATAGGCGGTTTTTTTTACTTGTGAAAATACATTTTGACTTGAAATCAAAATAGACACTGCTGTAATTAATAGTTTTATTGTTTTCATATTTGCAAATTATTAATTTTATAAAAAGTAAATAATTCAAAAATATTTTATTTATTAAAATGAAATTTTTAGGAGCAACTAAATACGATCAATTGTTTTACTCACTACTAATTTAGTTTTTTTATTTGCTACTAAATAATCAATCTTTATGTTTTTTAGCTTCTCTGTAAAATTCCCTCATTCATTCAACGCCATATTTGTCTCTAATGCCGCAGAAATTGGAACCCCAGTCGATATTGTCGATAGGAAATCCAATATTAGATCCAACCGTCAAAAATGGAGGCTTTTCATTTATTGTCAATTATTTATTGTGTTTCCATCTTTGTAAAAGGACTTTTTGTAGATTCGAAGTTATTTATAAACTATCTTTCCGGCATATCGGTGTGTTGCTTGAGTTTTCGTTTTAAATCGGCAGCTGACATAGGGTCTATTTAATATGATCTAAGATAAATAAAATACAATTCAAACCCGCTCCACCCATTCCTTCAGCTCCTTTACCTCTTCCACCAATTTTTTCAAATCGTTCCAAACCTCCCATCTGAGTTCTTGCTCCTCAGTAAGAGAAGTATGGCTCTTTTGAGATTGAATAATCCTCATAATGGCACCGACTTCATCTTCGCGCGCATCCTGCAGTTCAGTGAGTTCATCCAAGATCTCGGCAAATGTTTTGCCCTCGGGCCAGAGATAATCTTTTAGTTGATTGGACAAACTGCCCTCGAGTAACCGATTGGTTCTTTTAAGTTGAAGTTTTCTTTTGATGTCAACGCTCATTTCAAACGAATCGCATGATTTTCTTAGGCCTGGAATAGGCGGTGGCCAGCCGTTTTTCACTTCTTTCATACACCGGACACCTCCTCCGATGGCCACAGCCCAAAGACGGTGCTTGCAGTTGTAACATACTTTTTCGTCGATAGCGATGACGATTCTTTTTCCTGAATTGTTTTCGAAGTGCATGATGCATTGATTTTTAAGGTTAAAAATGAATACACCAAGAAAATAATAGGGGAGATAGCGCTTTATTTTGGCTGCGGGCCCTCATCATTTGACCACCGCGGTCTCTCGACTCGGTTGGTTTCACTTTCGTGAATCTTGATGTGAATACTAAGGTAAAAGAAAATTTATTTTCTACAAAGATTTGTATTATTCCATCCCTACCGATAATCCTTTATATCATCCTGCTCATCATTCAATTCTTTATACAGGTCAATCAACTTTTTGACCACCACGATTTTCTTTTTTTCTTCTTTGGTGAAGTAAATAAAGTTATATGAATAGCCATCCCTGTCCTCTTTGGCATACTCATACCCTCTGTAGCGAAAGACAGATGGATATTTATCATCTTTGGTTTGTTTGGTATACTGGTCTTTGAGGCGATAGATGGGGCCTTTCAACACCAAATCCAATCGGATATACGCGTCCGCGGACCAGGAAGCGGAATCTGCCATGGTCTTCCAGACATTATCCCAGTGTACAATTTCAATATAATCTGGTTTGCCGTCCTCTCCGTTTTTAGAGGTAATGACCCATTCTTTTTCATTCATTTGCATTGGCCAGCGCTTGTAGAGCTCCAGGTTGTAAATGATTGACTGCAAATCTTTGATTACTTTTTCTTTCACCTTTGTGTACCCATCGCGCAATAAATATTTTTTACCCTCTTTTTGCTGGCTGAAGTCGATTTCTTTGTAGGCAACACCCTTTTGATAGAAGGTTTTGTTCACAACCTGCTGGTTGCTGAAGCTTGTGAAAGCAAGCAAATCACCTTCCGGGGTCCACTCTTTCATGTACGATTTGGTACCTGCAACACTGTAATCCTCCCATAGTTTACCATCAGACCACCAGGCCTGGTATTGTTTGACATCCCCATGCTCAACGATCATTTTTTCCATCTTATCGCCATTGTTGTAGAAAGACTCATACAGGCCATCCGTTGACTGAACACCTGTTTGGGTAATGCGATACAGTCCCTTTTTAACCAGTACATTGGTGCCTTTGTCTTTGTTGACGTAATACCGACGGAGCTCCACCGCGGAATCGATGACTTTTTTCTCCAGGTAGTATTTTGCGGACTCCTTGGTGGTTTTTAGTTTGTCGAAATAATAGGTGTTTCCGGAAAAGTATTTCCCATTTTGAATTTCCTGCATGGCGGCATCGACCTCATTTGTAGTAATGGAGTATCCGGTATGGCTGTCTACCAGCTTGATGTTTTTATCCAACAGAAAAAACTGAGGCGCGGAACTGCCTATTAGCTCTGATTTTCCCCGCGCCATGTCGTAGGCGTAAAAATGAAAATCTCCCAGGTTGTTTTCGGTTACCAGTTTTTTACGCACTTCGTCCAATTTTTTTACTTCATCTGCCACATACAACACAATGATGGGGTATTTTTTGGCCATCCCTGCTTTTTCCATTTGACGGATGAATCCCCAGCAGGGTCCGCAACCAGACAGAAAAGTGGTAATCACCAGGGTGGGTTTGGCTGTGCCCCCACTGATCTTTTTGATGGCATTGACCAGATTGGTTTTTTCTTCGGAATACACTTCCGTGATCGCGATGTCAGGACTTTTGACAGGAATTCCCAAGAATTGTTGTTCGAAGGAACGCAACTCCCAGGTTTTTTGTGCCGTGAGCCACTGTGGTGTCATCATCCAAAGAAAGGCGAGGAGAGAAAATGTTTTTTTCATCAGCATGGGGTTGTGTATCTAGGGAAAATAAATGGTATCAACACAAGATAAGTTTTTTACCAATTTGTTGGAGGTCGGTTAGGGCAGGCTTCGTTTCATCAGGATATCGGTCTGTTCATCTTCTCCCAACTTAAAAATATGTTTGTCAAAAGCCACAAAACCATTTTTTTCATAAAACAGGATGGCTCTTGGGTTCTCCTCCCATACGCCTAGCCACACATACTCAACTTGTTGTTGCTGGGCAAGCTGCATGGCTTTTTCATACAACAGCTGGCCAATGTTTTTTCCATGGTAGGCCTTCAACACATAGATCCGCTCAATTTCAAGGGCTTTGTTCGATTGTTGCTCGGTTTGTGATGCACCCCTGTTGATTTTTAAATAGCCAATGACTTGATCATTCTCTACTGCAAAATAAAAAGCCGACTCCGGTTGGCTGAGCTCGGCTGATAATTTCTCTGCCGAAAACCCTTCTTCCAAATACTTGGCCATGTTTTCTTCGGTATTGCTTTCGGCAAAGGTTTCAAAAAAAGTTTGTCGGCCGATGGATTGTAAGGTCAAGACATCAGATGGTGTGGCGGGGATAATCTGAACAGCGTTCATATAGAATGTAAAATAATTGAAAAAAGATACAGGTCATTAAGGTTTTCTGCGCCGATGGTATTTACCCCTGGTTTGATAATAATACCGACTCTTGTTTTGATGACCAATGGCATTTTTATGCGTGCTCACCGGCATGCGCACATATCCTTTGCGCATGCGCCCGCGTTTGTCAACCGAGGGAGATACATAGACAGGCTTTCGAGTGCGCGGGTTTTCGGTGTGGTTATCGATGTTGTTATCGGTGCACGACATCATACCCATACCAATCAATAGAAAGAAAAATTTTGCTTTTGTATAAATGTTATAAAAATCAAAATATTGAAACAGCCTGTTGTCTTTAACAATTTTTTGTAGTCCCTCTATGTTTTTAATTTCTAGATTCATCATAGAAAACAAAACTACTCCGTATTTGATTACAATTCTATAATCATTACTGAATTCTTTTTTTAAGGGTTTTACCCGATCTGTTTTCTTTCTCCATCAGTATTATTTTATTAACCAAACCATTGTGTATGTTGAAATACATCTCGTTTCTGTCTGTATTCTTTTTTCAGCAATCGTCTGCGCAGTCCATCAGCAAAAGAACGGCGGACAGCTCAGGTAATATTATCATCACCACTTCGCGGGACACGCTTGCTTCAGGTACGAATGATTGCAGGGTAGAGGGCCTGGTGTTTCGTTCGGATAGCGGTAAGTATTTTGCTTTTGCCTTTTACCTGACTTCGCCCAGAACCTTTTTCTTAACAAGCAAAGACAAAATCCGTATCCGTTTGTTTGACGGTGAGGTGTTTGAACAAAACGCGTATACCGAAGGAGAATTTTTTACAAAAGGCAGCGAAGCCGTTGTGACCATCCCGATTTCGGAAGCATTCATGAATAAGATGTACAAGAGCCAAGTTGCCTCCATTTCCCTGATCACGGCGCAGCTTCGGCACAACATAGCAGTGCCCCCGTATTATAGCAACCGATTTTTGACGCTGTCTCAGTATATGCTGACGATGAATGTATACGACGAAAACGGCATCAACTGGTCAGAACTCACTAGCATGCCCTTGCCGGAAAATTAGACGAATTATTTGTTGAGTCGTTGAGTGGGTAAGTTGAATAGTATATGGAAAGACTGCTACGAAACCTACCAAATCCACGAAACTTTCCAAACCCAACCCCTGAAACCTTTGAAACCTCTGAAACCTTTGAAACTTCTTCACCAAACCCCACCACATACGAAACGCAACCATCTCCTCCTCCTCGCCGCCACCATCCTGCTCGTTGTTTTACTTCTGGCAAAATGCAACCGTCGAAACCCCACCACCACGGCAACTCGTTTTGTACAACCACCCATCCCCACCGCCGATGTGCCATTCAAAGAATACACGGTAGAAGCGGCCAAGGGCGACACGCTCCTGTATCCTTCTGGAACAGTCGTGTTGTTCCCGCCACACGCGTTTGTAGACAAAAGCGGCCACCCCATTGAAGGCAAGGTGCAAATCAAATACCGTGAATTTGCCGATCCGGTCGATTTCTTTTTGTCGGGCATTCCGATGGGCTATGATTCCGCAGGCGTGCATTACACCTTTGAATCTGCCGGCATGTGCGATATTCAGGCTTTCCAAAACGGCCAGCCGGTGTTTGTCAACAAAAAGGCCAAACCCGAAATCAATATCGCAACGCGCAATACAGACCTGGCGCAAAATTTATATTATTTAGACACCGCCACCAAACAATGGGTCAATCGGGGAAAATCTTCCATTCTTACGGTGGGCCAATCGCAGGCATCGGTCAAACAAGCCGATGTGGCAACCATTCCCGAGCCCGTGAAGCCTTTCAGGGCGAATGAGGATCTGCCCATCATCAAGGTGACCATTGATCCTGAGTCTTTCAAGGAGCTGATGGTGTATGACAACCTCCAGTTTCAATTGGACAAGGACGAAAAAAGATTCAAGCCCGAAGATTCATACACCCGTTGGGATGACATCAAACTGCAAAAGGGAAAAGGATCCGGTCTTTACACCATTCGTTTCAGCAAGTCATTCGCCGATTACCACAAATCAGTGGAATACAAAGTAAGGCCGGTGTTGAATGAAAATGATTACGCCAAGGCGATGATTGTATACGATCGACAAATGAAAGCTTACGAACAACAAATCGAGGCCAGACTGGCAGCGGATAAAGCCAACAAGGCGGCTTATATCAAAGACTCTTTGAACAATGCACAAATTGACCGCGACAATGAAAAGACAGCCCAATTGAATGCTATCATCGAAGCTAAAAATGCTGAGATGGAAGCAGCTAACCAGCAAATTGAAAAAGAGAACAAAGAGGTAAAATCCATCAACCTTGCCAACCGGTCCTTGCGCAATTTTGAAATTGACGGATTCGGTATCTGGAATTGCGATCGTCCCCTTGGTGGAGAAGTATACGTAAATGTAATACCCTCTTTTGTTGATGAACACCAGCAGCCGATTCAACCAATGGATGTCAATTTGTTTATCAGACAGTTTAATGGATTGTATAGGGTTGGAAATGATTCCGTACCCATTCCCATCAGCAGAGAAAATATGATGGTGGGGGTTGTGGATGGATATTTTGCGTACATCACATACGAGGAGTTCAAAAACCTGGGTATAACGGCCAACACCCAAAAGCAAACCTTTCCCATGCACATTGTATCCAAAGCAAACAACAACTATGATTTCATCAAAAGCCTAGTGAGTCAGTAAACAGCCAGCAATATTGTTCATCACCTTAAAGAACCATACGATGAAAAAATTACTCGTCATCTTGTGCCTGGTTGCGTTCCATGCTCTGCACGCACAGGAAATTATCAATCGAAAAGACACCAATCAAGTGATATCCATACTCACTTCTTCTGTTCCCCTGCAACTCGAACCCCTGTTTTGCAGTGTCAATGCAGGCGCATTGATTCCCAAGGACACCGTCACCGATAATATGTATGTCCTTTCTTTTTCCTATGACACACCGAAGGACATTCTCTTAGACACCACGGCCGAAATTGAAATCCGGTTTTCAGACAGCACGCTGTTTACTTTCAACAATCAAAGAAATGATGAGGAATGGACGCCCAAGGATTCGTCCATCACTTTTCAAATTCTGGTCAGTTATAATTGTTTGAAAAAGATGACCAAGGTGCCGGTGAGTGAGATTCGTTTTGTCACACCGTTGTACACCCATCGCATTGAGATTGAAGACAAGATGAAATTATTTCTGCCGAACCTGTCGAAGTGCCTATTGACGAAAGCCAGCGAAGAATATGCATCAATTCTCAGCTTTGAACGAAGCGTGTATGCGTCGCCCATTGTGTTTGATCCCGCCAATAACCAGCAACTGGATAAAAAATACCTGGGCAAATATTCCGGCGAATGGCACGAATCCAATCTCTTGTATACCTATGATCTTTACTTGCAGGCAGACACAAGCTACATCGTTTGGCACATCATCAATGATCCGGCAGAAGCCAAGCCATACCGAATCAAGACGCAAACTTTGAACATCCGTTCCTTTGATGAATCGCAGGGGCTGGTGATGGATGTGTGTTACGAAGCAGACAAACCCGATTATACCGATGGAAGGCGCACGTTTTATGTAAAGCTCTCCCAAAATGAAAAAGTCTTGTACGGAGAAACCTGGATTTTCGGTCAGCCATTTGGGAAAATGTATGGGATTAAGAAAAAATCGTATCGAAGATAGCAGGGAACAAATGTCAGGGAGGTATTCTTACAACCGCAGTTGCTCAAAAAAATATTCTTCCGTTACTTCTTTGACTTCGCCGGGGGCCAAGCCTTCCACAGATAAGGCTTCAATTGAAATCCGAATCAGGCGCAAACATTTGTGCCGGATGGCGGCAATCATTTTTCGAACCTGGTGAAATTTTCCTTCGGTGAGCGTAATGCAGAGCCAGGAGCTTTGTTGGTTGGGATGTGGACGGCATGGACTCTCCGCAATATAGGCCGGCTTGTCCACGAGGTCGACCAAGCAAGGTTGCGTGATGTACTTGCCTCCATCGGGCGCGCTGATGGCAATACCGTTGGCCAATGCTGTTACCGATTCAGGCTTCACGGTGTTGTTGACTTGCACCAGGTACCTGCGGGCATGGGGTTGTTTTCCATGAAACAACAACCGCGTCACTTTGGGATTGGTGGTTACCAGCAACAATCCTTCCGAATGTTTATCCAACCGGCCAATGGCATGTGATCCTTCCGGAAAATCAAAATCGAGTGAGC
>CAZCCN010000058.1:0-8363 GCA_964497085.1 uncultured Ferruginibacter sp. | reverse complement strand
TAATCGCCACATAAACCCAAAAGGATGATAGAATGGGAGATTTCTTTCTCCTGTGTTTCCGGGCAGCCACTTGCTCTTGGATGGATTGATTGAGGTCCTCAACCACTACCTTGATCTGTTGGGCGTCTCTTAATTGATGCAGGCCTTCAAGCGCATCATTCAAAAAGGCATCGTCTTCCATTTGCTGTTCGATACGCTCTATCTCCGAGGTAGGCAAGGACCCTTGTAAGTATTGAATCAAATTTTCCTGACTCACCGGCTGCTCGTTTGGCTGTATGGTTTGTTTATTATCCATTTGATTGCCTCTTTTCTATCATGATTTTAAGGTTTCGCTTTCCATTCTGAATGTAACTTTTTACTTGAAGGACGGAATAGCCAGTTGTCTCGCAAATTTCCTGATAACTCTTTTTTTCAAAGTAAAATAATTTGATGCAGGCTTTTTGTGCAGGATTCAGTAATTGTATGCCTTGGTTGAGCCTGTCTAAATCCTTTTCCTTGGCCATCAACTGCTCAAGGAGAGGAGATTCGGAGTTTGAATCATCGCCCAGCTCTTCCTGCATGGCCAGTTGGAGATGTTTTTTATTCCTCAATTGCATCAAACAATGGTTTTTAGCCACGATGTACAACCAGCTTTTGAAATAGGTGACTTTGGATTTTGGCAACACTTGAATGACTTTGACAATCACTTGCTGCGCTGCGTCTTTGGCATCTGCTTCCTCTTTCAGGTATTTCATGCACACGCCCAACAATAGCATGGTGTATCGTTGGAGCAGAACACCCAGAATCTCATTGTCGAACTCAGCATAATAGAGGTCTAACAATGTTTGATCATCTTGGGTATGGTAGGTCCTGTGATTCAAATGGGCGCTTTCAATAAAGATGCACAATCTATTAAAACTCCATAAGATCCCAATCAATGAATTGGATCCTGTGACAGACGGCTGGTTTCTTCTTTTGGTTGAGAAGTTGTTTCCTTTTCAGTTGCTTTCTTGTCGAGGAAAAGCATTTTTGCTGCAATCAGGATCATAAAAATGGCAAACACTTTCTTAAGCAGTTCTTGGGGCAGGTGTAAAGATATTTTACTGCCAATCAAACTTCCCGCAATAAAACCTATTGCTAGGATCAATACCACCTGAAGGTCAACATGTCCTTGTTTATAGTACTGCATCGCACCCAATATGCCCACGGGCAATAACAGCAAAGCCAGCGAGGTGCCTTGTGCATTCAATTGCGAAAATCCCAAAAAGTAGACCAAGGCAGGTACAATGATGATGCCACCGCCAATGCCAACCATGCCGCCTAGTATACCGGCTGAGATACCTATTAGTATCAGGGTAATCAAATGTTGCTCCATGCTATATTTTTTTTTATTATCCATTGGAAAGAAACTTGGCTTGATATCGTTGAATGGCATTTACAATCACCCTTTTGGCGGTATCGGTATTTTGAAATTGGTCGATGACAACCTTTTTATTTTCCAAGACTTTGTATTGTTCAAAATAATTTTTCAGTACCGCGATGAAATGGTCAGGCAGGTTATCAATGGAATCGATGTGGTTGACACTGGGGTCATTGGCTGCTACAGCAATAATTTTATCGTCTTGTTCACCACTGTCTATCATTTGCATATTTCCAATCACGTTAGCTTCCACCAGGCATAAAGATTGTATGCTTTGGCTACAGATTACCAATATGTCCAGTGGGTCGCCGTCTTCTCCCAGGGTTTTGGGAATAAATCCATAATTGACCGGATAGTGAAAAGAAGAATAAATCACCCTGTCCAGTTTCAAAAGGCCAGTTTCTTTGTCAATCTCGTATTTACATTGACTGCCTGCAGCAATTTCAATCAATGCATTCACTTTTTCTGGAGCGTTGGCTCCATAAGAAGCACCATGCCATGGGTGAAGAACGTGCATATTGAGTTTTTTTATTGAATGGATTAACTGGTGATTCTGAACCCTATCCAGGCAGCTGCCATGCCCAACAGTACACTTCCCAAAATATATACCAAGCAGAGTCCGATTTTACCCTCTTGCATCAACTGGATATTCTCCATGCTGAAAGCTGAAAAAGTGGTGAATCCGCCGCAAAGGCCCGATGCCAAAAAAAGTCTCCAGTCATCCTGAAGCTGATTATTATGTAAGCTCCAGCCCATCACCACCCCAATGATACAGCTCCCCAAAATATTGACCGATAGTGTAGCCAACGGAAGGGCAGGGCTCTTGATGATAATGGAAACAGCGAATCGTGCCGCTGAACCAAGAAAGCCTCCTATGCCTACTAATAAAAAGCTCTTGAACATGGTTAATCAATTGGTAAGTTCCCGGAATAGGTGTACGTAAAGTCGACACTCCACTCATTTTTCCGTCGAACGACCTTTATTTCCATTGGTTTGTGCATGTAGTCGTTTGAATAATTGATGATGGTAGTGGAATCATTCAAATCCGCATATTTATTGATCTGATAATCGGCTTGTTTGTATTTCATTTTTTGTTCATCCGGCATTCGATGATAATATTCCTTGAAGGAGTTGAACAGTTGAATATTTTGGCTGTCTTTGGCCAGCAGTTTTTCAGCATCGGCAAAGTCGCCGTCCAAGCAGGTGCGAATAAAGGCCCTGCCCGTTTCGATAGCTGTTTGGGGTCTTTCTGGTGCAGGGTTGGTGCAGGCCGAAAGAAAGAGGATAAGAGAAAAAAACAATAAGCTAAAACGAGTCATATATAATTGGATGAGTTTCGTATATTATCTATTTCAAATGTAGCATTATTCGGTCTATTTCAAAGCCTAAAAATGAAGAAAGCAGCCAATCTGGCTGCTTTCTGTTTCCGATTTGATCGTACCTTATTTTCTTTCTCCCTCTTTCATGTTTTTTTCGTCATCCTTGTTATAGGCTTTGATGATTGATTTTACCAATCGGTGCCTTACCACATCTTCTTCATCCAATTCAATGTGGGAAATGCCTTCAATGTTTTTGAGTACTTTGGTTGCCCTGAACAATCCGCTTTGCTGATTTTTGGGCAAATCAATCTGGGTAGGATCGCCTGTGATGATGGCTTTGGCATTGGGACCAATCCGGGTCAAGAACATTTTGATTTGAAGGTCGTTGGTATTTTGTGCCTCATCCAAAATGATAAAGGCATTGTCCAAGGTTCTACCCCTCATGTACGCCAGAGGGGCAATTTCGATGGTGCGGGTACTCATGTAATAGCCCAGCTTGTCGGCTGGTATCATATCATCCAATGCATCGTACAAGGGCCTCAAGTATGGATCAATTTTTTCCTTGAGATCGCCTGGTAAAAAGCCCAGGCTTTCACCCGCTTCCACAGCCGGACGAGTCAATATGATTTTTTTAACCAATTTGTTTTTTAAGGCCCTCACGGCAAGTGCCACGGCAGTGTAGGTTTTGCCCGTACCGGCTGGCCCGATGGCAAATACGATATCGTTTTTATCACAGGCCTGCACCAGCATCTTTTGATTGGCTGTTCTAGCTCTTACGGTTTTGCCATTGGGACCGAATACCAATACATCATTCGGATTCCGCTCCATGAAGTTGTCCAGGGTCTTTTCATCGTCTCCGCCTAAAATCTGCTCCAGGTAATTTTCACTCATCTGCCCGTTTCTTTCCAGGTATTGAATGAGCAAAGTGATTTTTTCTTTTGCTTCTTCAATTTGTTCCGGGGCACCGCTGAGTTTGATTTGGGTGCCTCGACTGAGGATTTTTAACAGGGGAAATTTCTTTTTAAGGATATCCAATTTGCCATTGTTGACGCCAAAGAATTCAATTGGGTTGACGGTTTCGAGGTTGATGATTGTGTCTGTCAAGGCTTTCAATTTTAATTGCCCAATTCTATTTCACAGAAGGCAACTTGGGTGATTAGATATGAATTTGTGAAGCGAAACGCTTGTATCCAAATATAATTCATTGACACAAGTATATGGCCATTTTAATTATCAACATTCGTGCCGAATAGGTGGAAAAGTAACACGATTTTTTGAACGCATTCTTCAGGATGCAAAGGCTGGTTGGGGTTAGAATGCTGCGATGAGTTTTACATTCAATAACCTGGGGGTAAGTTTATTGGGGATGGCGTAGGTGGCGTTGCTGTAGTCTTTGATGAGCTGGTAGGAGATGGTATTGGCCTTGTTGATTAAATTGAATACTTCAAGGCTCATCCAAATATGATCAAAGCTTTTAAATGGACTGTGGCTTCTTCGATAGTAGGTATCTCCCAACAACAGCGCACTGAAGCCAATGTCAACCCGAATGTAGGGGTCAATGATCAATGCGTTTCTGTATTTACTGCTATTCGGGATGTTATACGGCATATTGCTTCCGTACAGCATATTCAAGTGAACTTTAAAATTTTTATTGGTCGCCAGGTAATCTTGCAAAAATAGCCCGATGGTCATCAATCGGTCTGTGGGACGGCGTACAAATCCAATCTCGTTTCGGATGCTGTCCGTTACTATTTGGTCGGTCGTTTGCGCCTGAATAACCTCGCCTGCCGCATTGGTGTAATCATAGTAAAAATCATTTGAAAGATTTTCTTTTGTTTTCATGAGTCCGAAGCTGATCCAGCTTTCTGCATCTTTAGCCAATTCGCCAAAGAGCCTGATGTCGATTCCAGCTGCATAGGCCTTGGCATTGTTCCTCCCCAGATATTTGATTTTTACATTATCTACATCGTAAGGGATGACATCCCACATAGATTTATAGTACAGTTCGGTACTCAACCTAAAAGGTCTTTTAGAAACTGTCTGAAATTGATAATCCATACCGGCTACAACTTGTATGCTTTTTTGCGAGAGGAGGTTGGTCTGCAGGGTCCCATCATATGACCTTAGCTCCCGGTAGAAGGGTGGCTGGTTGTAGACCCCGGTGGATAGCCTCCAAACCACATCTTTTTTCCAACGTGGTTTCCAGCTGGCTAGGACGCGAGGGCTGACAATGAACTCTTTGTTTAGGGTATTGTAATGATATCGGCAACCTGCTTGCAACGAAATGGGCTGGGTTGTACTTCCCAAGCGGATATTGTCTTGTATGTACCCACTGAATTTTTGCACAGAGAGTTGGGCGTTGCTGTTTACCACATGGTATAGTTCTAGGCCTGAGGGATGATAGGGAAGGGAATAGCCTGCTGAATCCTGGTATTCGAACTCCCTGATCTGGTCTTTAATTTGGGTGCGTTCAACGCTATGGCCCCATTGAATAAAATGTTTTTGCGAATGAAAGCTGCCTTTGTGGCTGGCATTCCATACATTGATTCGCAGCTGATTTCGGGCATATTGCTGATAGCTGCCTGAGCCAATTGGGTGGATGATTTCTCCGAATGTGCCACTCGTATTGTCTAAATCTCTTTCTCCAAAAAGATAGGTTCCTGTGATGTCATAGCGCTCCTTTTCAACATCTTCAAAATAACTGAGTATCCATTTTAATTTGAGCTGCCTGTTCGGTTGGTGAATAATACTCCCTGCTATTACATGGGTGGTATATTGGTCATTTTCTTGGCCTTCGAAATAAGTATTCAGCCCTAAGTTGGCTGTGTACAACGGAGAAAAAACAGAAGCCGTCTTCTGAACAGATTCCGGATAATAATTAAATCGAGAAGTGGAAAGGATGCTTAAGCATTCGAATCGCCATTTGTCATTGATGGCATAGGTAAGAAGTCCTTGTGCATCTGCCGCTGCAGGTAGATAGGCGCCTGTAGTGGGTTGGCTACTTAAAATATTTCGATTGCTTTTGTTTCTGATGCCAATGATATAACTGCCTCTTTTGTGGTGAAAACTATTTTCCAAGTGAATGCCTTGTTCCAATAAGCTGATGGATGCTGAACCTTTCAGTTGGGAGGGGTTCTTATACTGGATATCCAATACGCTGCTCATTTTATCGCCATATTTTGCCTGAAAACCTCCTGTGTAAAATTGTACGTTTTTAACCAAAAAGGGGTTAATAAAACTCAGGCCTTCCTGTTGTCCATTGCTCACCAAATATGGCCGATATATTTCTACATCATTGATATAGATACTATTCTCATCATAGTTTCCGCCCCTCACGCTATATTGAGATGTCAGCTCGTTATTGCTGCCCACCAACGTTTTGATCACGGCTTCAATGCCACCGGAAGCAGTAGGTATGACCAATGCGTTTTTTGGATTGATTTTGACCAAGCTGTTTTCTGTTCGTTCTTGCTGGTCGGTGACAACGACATTTTCCAATACTTGGGTAGCGGAGGTCAGCACCATCACCACGGTTTCGGTTTCTCCTGCACTCAAATAGAAATTCTTTTGTGCCGGATGGTATCCCTGAAAGGTAAAGATCAGAGCAAACGCTTTTTCAAAGGGAACCTTTATTTTAAAATACCCATTGGAGTCTGAAAGGGCGGTGGCGTTTTTCCCCAATATGGAAATGTTGCAACCCGATAGCACCTGCTCGTTTTCGTCCACAACAGTACCTTCTATAAAAGCCGCCTTATTCTGCGCCGGACTAGCCAATGAGCATAACAATAGCAAGACAATTATCCAATGAAATTTACAGAATACAACAGATTGGATTCCTTGATTCATGTGGGGTTACAAAGATTTTAGGGCTTCAATGGTTGCTGCGGGATGGGCAGATTTAAAGACGGTATTGCCAGCCACCAGCACATCGGCCCCTGCTTCAATAATGGTCGTCGCATTGTCAAGGGTAACGCCTCCGTCAATTTCGATGGCAACATTCAGTAGTTGCTCATTGATCATTTCTTTCAGTTGTTTCACTTTGTGAATCGTGTGCGGAATAAAGGATTGCCCGCCAAAACCAGGATTCACACTCATCACGCAAACCAAGTCAATGTCTTTTAAAATATCTTTCAATACGTCTACAGGAGTATGTGGATTGATGGCCACACCTGCCTTCATTCCCAATTGTTTGATTTGCTGAATATTTCTGTGAAGATGTCTGCACGCCTCGTAGTGAACCGTCAGGTTGTCTGCGCCGGCTTTTTTAAATGCCTCGGCATATTTTTCAGGTTCTTCAATCATTAAATGCACATCGCAACATTTTTGGGTGGTGGTTCGAATGAATTCCACGATCATGGGTCCAAAACTGATGTTGGGTACAAAGCGACCATCCATGACATCTAAGTGAAACCAATCTGCTTTGCTGCGATCAAGCATCTCGCAATCTTTTTGCAGTTGAAGGAAGTTTGCTGACAGCAAGGAAGGTGCGATGATGGCCATGAGGTGATTTTTATTGCAAGTTAATTGATTATTTGAAAGGAAATTCCATCTATCATGAGGCCCCAAGCTAGCAATTAGGGTTGGATCTTTTTCAATTCAAGGGAAGAAGCATCGTCAGCGGGGTCATACAACAGCGCTTTTTTAAAACAGTCAATGGCTGAAGCAGTATCTGCTAACTTTTCGTAGGTGAGCCCCATGAAATAATATCCTTCTGCGTAGTTGTTTTGAAGGGTCACTGCTTTTTTGAGCACTTCAATCGATTGTTTAAACTGTTCCAGATGATTCAAGGCAATGGCTTTTTCCCTATAGGCCTCCATGAATGTAAAATCAATTTGAATACAGTCATCAAAATGCGTAATGGCTTGGGGATAAGCCCCCGTGGCGCTGTAATACGTACCTAGGATGTAGGAGGCTTCTGTTGTGTACTTTTTTCCGTCGTACCGACGGAGCAGATCTGCCAGACCAATTGATTTTTTATCCTTCACTTGTGCATACAAAGTTCCCAAAGAAATCATGCTGGTAGGATTGGGGGCGATACGTAGTTCATTTTCAAACGCATGGATGGCTTCTAAGGTGTCATTGTTTTCAAAATGCAGAATTCCTTTGATGTGCCAGCAACGGGCATGCAGAGGGTCCTGGCGAAGGAAGGTGTCGATACCGGCAATCGCTTTTGAATACAGGCTGTTTTCCCTGTAAAACTGAATAAGGTTCTCTTTCAGCAAAAAGGAATCGGGGTAGCGTTCAATGTTTTTAATCAGAGCCGTTTCTACTGATTGAAGCGAATCAGGCTGGCTGATCGTATGATCAGAGGGTGATTGACAGGAGTGCAACACCAGCACAAACAATATAAAATAAGACAACGGTTTCATTGGCGGGTAAAAGTACAATTTGATCCGCTTCTTTTCTGACAAAAATTTTACAAATAGATACTCTTTGCCATCGTACCTTTGCGTACTTAAATCAAATACATGCGCTATATTCTATCGATTGTTTGCCTTTTCTGCTGTTGCTGCATGCCTGCTCAGGCAAGCCCCTTGCAACTACCTGTCCCTTCCGACACCATTCATTTTGCAGGTGAAACCCATTTTAAGAATGTACAGCAATTGACCTTCGGCGGAGACAATGCCGAAGCCTACTTTAGTTTC
>CAZCCN010000057.1:0-8366 GCA_964497085.1 uncultured Ferruginibacter sp. | reverse complement strand
TTCAATTTGGCATCTCCCTCTTTCGGAGCCGGACCAGTTGCTTCCCAAAAGCCATTGTATTGATTCATCTGGCCAATTTTTTCCTGCAAAGTCATTCGACGCAACAGGGCATCTATCTTCTTCTCGATGATAGGATTGGTTTGTGCGGCAAGATTTGAAAAACAAAAACTGCCGATGACAAATAAACAACCATATATTGCTTGAAAACGCCTTTTCATGATTATGATAATGCTTCTACTGAGGTGATTAAATGTAAAAAGTGGAGGTACTAACTTAGAAAAGAAAATACGATCCACTTTTATGATTGCTTTTATGAGAAAACTATAACATCTGGTAAAAATTAAAAAAGCCAAATGCTAATTATATACCCTTACGTAGTCAATTTCCATTGACGCGTTAGAAAATGCAGGATCAACGGTTCCTCCAAAAGTGCCACCCATGGCTACGTTCAGAATAATGAAAAAATTCTGATTGAAAGGCAAGGTGTTGTTATTGGGGAATGTAAAAATCAATTGATTGTCTACATAAAAATTAATGGTTGTGGCAGACCACTCTGCGGAGTACACATGAAAAGCGGTAGATGCATCAGCGATGGTTAAGGTAGAACCTACGCCACCACCACCGGAATGACCGGGGTAATGCACCGTGCTGTAAATTTTATTCAGCTCGCTTCCTTTGTGTTCCATGATATCGATTTCGCCGCAAGCTGGCCATCCAACTGTACCAATGTTACTGCCCAGCATCCAGATGGCAGGCCAGGTACCCACACCAGCAGGTAATTTAGCCCTCACTTCTACCTTTCCATACTTAAAAGAAAACTTGTCCTTTGTCAGCAATCGGGCCGAAGTGTATGCGCTGCCATTGTAGGTTTCTTTCAGTGCATTGATTTGCAAAGTACCGTTGGACACCACCGCATTGGTCAGGCGGTTGGTATAATATTGCAGTTCGTTGTTGCCCCATCCGCCCGATCCGGTGCCAATATCGTACCCCCATTTGTTTGTATTGGGTGCGCCGGCAGTTTCAAACTCATCGGACCAGATCAACTGAGGCGTCCTGGTGACACTCACCTGGGTGGACTGGCTGATGCTCTGTCCGATGCTGTTTTTAGCCGTTACCGTAACGGTGTAGTTTCCGGTGGCCGCATATTGATACGTTACAACGCCAGAAGAAACCAATTGATATTGGCCATCGCCGAACGCATATTCATACGTAGTGGCATTGGTAGCGCTGGCGGTAAATTGCACGCTGCCCGTTCCATTGGTGCTCACAGTAGCCGACAAGGTCAGGTCTTTGGGAGGCTGTATATCATTAATGGGCGCACTTTTCTTGCTGCAAGACAATAATGCAATGACCAACAAGAAAAATGCTCTACCCAATAATTGTTTCATCAGTCTTTTTGTTTTGTTCATACCAATCGATCTCCTATTCTGCTTTGATTCTTACATACCAAGAGTTGCCATCTTTTCCCATATACCTCAACCACATGTTGGTAGCAGATCTGCTCAAGATCAGGTACCTGTGTGTACCTAGATACAGACCCATGTGGCCTTTGGAAGAGAAAACAATGTACTCATCAGTACCAGAGCCATCATATCCGAATGCTTCAGTATAATTGGCAGCCGTTGGGCCTGTCAACGTGTAATCACCAGTGGCAGTTAACGTTGGATCGAAATCAGTTAAGAATTCACCCTTACCAAAAATGGAATTGTTGGTCGTGTGTGTAAACGAGCGTGTGCTGGTGAAAGTGTATTGATCATCATAGATACCCAGTCCTGCTTTGTCGTTCGCATTGGCATTCCACCAGTCAGAATAATAAGAAGCGCCAGGACCTACACCAAAATGTCCGTAAGCGGTTGAATCCACTCTCCAGGTTTTGGAACCATCGTTGGTGAGCTGGGTTACAAATTCAGCAGAAGGCTGATAGCTCTTCATGATGGTAATGGCCGTACTATCTGTGCTGGCCAACCCGGCTCTGCCAGTTGCAATAGCGGTGATGGTGAAATCTTTCACACCTGTGAAAGAATACGTGTGCTCAGCGGAGTTGTTGGTAGAGACATCACTTACAGAACCATCACCAAAATCTACTTGGTAATTGATGGCATTGCTGGAAGTAACGGTTACAATGACTTTACCGCTTCCGTCTCCTGTAGGATCCGCTGTAGTAGCGCCTACAATTTCAACAGAGATGGCTGGTTTGCCGGGAGGCGTTAAGTCTCCAAAAGTTTTATCTTCTTTTTTGCAACCCACCAGGGCGAAAAAAGACGCAACACAAGCGATTGCTAAGTTTTTAAAATTCGTTGACATGATATTTAATTTTTAAGTTGATTATTATGGATACACTTTAATGTCATCAAACAATCCCACAAAATTTGCAGAACCGTCACCGTTGGTGCCAAATTCATTGAAAATGCTGAAACCACCGAAGCTTCTTCCAATCACTGAGGGGTCCATATCGAAGGTCAACTCTTCCCATGCATTGGCTACGGTAGTGGTCATGCTTTTTTCTACGGTACCCCCTGATGAAGGATTTTCTAGTTTAAACAGCCAAACACCACCAACATGATTGGAGTATACTTTCATTTTCATTCTGCCCAAAGAAGCAAAAGAAAAACGATCGGTAACATTGATGGTGATACCCGCCCAGGTTTCAGACCATCCTGAAATACCTTTGATGATCTGACCACAATTGGCACTGGCATTGATGCCGCCGGTGCTGGGATTGCTAATTTGTGCAAATGCAGATCCGCCAAAGGTGCCCGCCCCATAAGTAGTGGCAGGTGTTTCAAAATCCACCAACATAGTAGAGGTTACCACAGAAATGTTTTTGGTCAGGGTCGTTTGGCCACCGGTTAGGTTTTTGGCAATCAACCGAATGGTGTAATCGCCCTCCAAATAGGTGTGCGACACATTTCCGCCAGGCAATACCACTTCAGGAACCTGGGTGGCAGCATCAAAATACACATCGAAAGAAGCTACGCCGGTTCCGCTGGGTGTAATGGTTGCCACGCCGGCAGGATTTACCGATACATCCAAACGAAGATCAGAAGGCGCAACGCCGCTTGTAAGAAACGACACATCGTCATTGCTTACCTTTTTGCAACTTGCCAATACAGATACCAGCAAGAACGCACTGATGATTGTTTTTATATTTTTCATGTTACAATGTTTCTATTGATTAATAATTAGGGTTTTGCGTTAAGTTGGATCCGTCCACTTCTCCTTGAGGGATTGGGAAAAGTTCGTTCTTACCTGTAACGAATCCTAAAGGTCCAAGCACCGAAGTGGCTCTGCCGGTTCTTACCAAGTCGAAGAAACGATCTCCTTCCATGGCCAATTCCAATCTGCGTTCGTTCAAGATGGCATTGTACAAAGAAGTACCTGTTGAAGTGATATCGTGTGCGTTGTCATTAAAAGCACGACGACGAACCCGATTGAGGTAATCTTGTGCTTTGGCATCGTTACCAGATTTGTTGTTGGCTTCAGCCGCCATCAACAATACATCTGCATAACGAATGGTGCGGAAGTTGTTGAGGTAATTCAACTCTACCTGACCAGATGTTTCACCTTTGCGAGGCAAATATTTTGCATTGTAATAGCCGGTGTTTTTGTAAGGCGCTACCAGATAAGAAACCGCCAAGCCAGGGTTGTTGTTTTTGTATGCTTCTACATCAAACACAGTGGCGTCTTTTCTTTGATCACCCGCTTCATAGGCATCTGCCAAATCCTGCGTAGGCAAATCAATGCTCCAGCCAGAATTGTATGGCATGTTCGCTGAACCGCTCAAACCTCTCACACCGCACATTTGTACCATAAAGTTTCCTTGTCCTCTGGTAGGGTGCGCCCAATCGTAAGTGCCTTGGCCATTGGAATACTGAATTTCAAATACAGACTCCGGACCATTCTCGCCTGACTGCAAGAAGATAGATTGGAAATCGCTCACCAAAGAAAAAGCATTTGGGCTAATCACGTTCTCCAGCATGGCAGCCGCTTCTGCATATTTGTTTTGATAGAGATATACTTTACCCAACAATGCCTGTGCAGCATATTTGGTTGCTCTTCCTTGATCGGTTTGTGAAGCTGGCAATACGCTGATGGCCGCCAACAAATCTGTTTCAATTTGCGCATACACATCCGCAGCAGGTGATCTTTGCAATGATTTTGTATCCACTACGGTCAATCTTCTGTCTACAAACAAAGGAACATCACCAAAGAATTTCACCAAAGTGAAATAGTAATATGCTCTCAAGAAATATACTTCACCATACAAAGCATCTTTACCGGCAAAATCAACGGTTTGACCTGCAAGGTTCTTTGTTTTGTATTGGTGCAGGTAATTGGCGCGATTTACCCCTTCGTACGCTGCTTGCCACAAATCGGACATCGTAGAATTAATAGGATAGTGCGTAAAGTCGTCGATTTGCTGCAAAGACAACACGTCTGAAGCGCTTTCGCCGCCGCTCACGGCATTGTCAGAAACAATCTCACCTACTGCCACGGCTTGATTCAACCATTGCAAGGGCGTGTATGCACCTACCGCCATGGCACGGTAATCAGCTTCGGATTTTAAATAATCCTGCTCTGTAATCACAAAATCGTCTTGGGGATTGTACTCAACCCACTTTTTACAAGAGCTAGCGGTTAGCATGACAGCCACCAGTAAACCGCTTGCTATGATGTTTTTAATGTTATTCATTGTATAAAGAATTTGTTGTTTAATTAAAATTTGATGTCTACGCCAAGGGTGAAATTTCTTGCCTGAGGGTAAGCACCGCGATCAATACCGGTATCCAACAAGCCATAGCCTGAAATTTCAGGATCAAAGCCTCTGTATTTGGTAAAGGTGATCGCATTTTTCACTTGCGCATAAATTCTCATGCTCTTGAATGCTTTTTTACCTGTTGATTCAGGCAACGTATAACCCAATTGCAGGTTTTTGATTTTAACAAACGAACCATCTTCTACAAATCTGTCAGATACGCGGCTGTTGTTGTTTGGATCGGTAAATGAATACCTTGGATTGTGCGCATCGTTGGTGCTGCCTTCTCCTGTCCATCTGTCTAACACGTCTTGGTATTTGTTGGTATAGTTGTCGTTTCTTTCGAATGCTCTGTACACATCGTTTCCGATAGAAGCGTATGTGAAGGCGGTGAAATCAAAATGTTTGTAGCTGACGCTCAGGTTCCATCCCAAGGTTACTTTAGGGAAAGGATTGCCAATCACCGTGCGGTCGTTTGCGTCAATTTTGCCGTCATTGTTGATGTCAACAAATTTGATGTCGCCAGGTTGCGCGCCGGTCTGTGTAGGGCTGCTTGCAATTTCTGCTGCATTCTGGAACAAGCCTGCTGTTTGGTATCCATAGTAAGCAGAAGGCGCATAACCAGGCGCGAAAATGGTTACGGTTTGGCTTTGACCGTTGAAGTAGCTACCACCAGAAATCCAAGCACCTGTTTCAGATGTTTTGGTTACCAGGTTTTTTACTTTGCTCACCGTTAAAGAGGTGTTGATGGTTACATCTTTCGCAATCTTGTCATTGTATCCGAATGTCATGTCGATACCGCTGCTCTTGGTGGCACCAATGTTGGCAGACGGAGGCGGAATGGTACCCAAATAAGCAGATACGGTGGGAACAAACAACAAGCCATCTGTTTTCTTGGTGAAATAATCAGCCGTCAGACTAAACTTGTTTTTGAAGAAAGTCATATCAAAACCGATGTTGCTTTGTATTTGTTTCTCCCATCTTAATGCGGTGTTGGAAGCAGATCCTACAGTGGCACCATTGTAGAAAATGTTGCCAAATGTGTAGCCGATGCTGTTGCCATTTGCATACAAGGAGTTCAGGTAATCGGTTTGAATAGTGGCCAACACGGTTTTGGGGTTGATGTTGTTGTCGTTACCCACAGAACCAATGCTTCCCCTGATTTTTAAATAGTCGATAAAATCAACCTTGAAGAATTTTTCATTTGATGCTACCCAGCCCAAAGAACCAGAGTAGAAGTTGGCAAACTTATTGTCAACACCAAACGCATACGATCCATCTCTTCTGGCAGTAAATGAAGCCAGGTATTTGTTTTCGAAATCGTAGTTCACCCTTCCGAAACCAGAAGCTCTTTTGTTGAAGTATTGATAGTAATATCCGGTCAAGCCGTTGGCATTGTTGTTGGCAGAAGAACCGGTTGCGGCTGTGAAATCTGCAAACTCCCATGAATTGAAGGGAACATCCTGGCGGCTGGCGCCTGCTACGTTGCCTGTTCCTTTGGACAAAGAAATACCGGCAGTGGTTTCAAAGTTGTGTTTGTCTTTCAGCGAGAAGTTGTAGTTGCCGAACAATTCATACACAAAGTTGCCATAGGTTTGTTTCTCGTGTCTAACGCTGTTGTGTTTGCCCGCCACGGTAGAACCGTCTGCGTTCAATGAGTTGTCAACATTGTTCAAACCATAGAATACCAATGGGTCGAAAGATTTTGAATTGCCGTCGTATTTGGTATACCCAAAACGAGAAGTGATTTTGAAATTCTTGATCACATCATATTGCAATTCGAATTTTCCGTACAATTTGTTGCCTACGTTTTGATTGTAGGTGTTTTCCAGCTTGGTCAATGGGTTGAACACCTCTCTGTTGATCAAGGTGCTGAAGCCATATTGTCCAATGGTGTTGGGAACAGTGTTGTACACAGAAACAGTGGGATCAAAATTGATCGCACTTCCCAAAATACTGTTGAATGAATTTTCCTGAACGCCCTTGCCATTGAAGTTTACATATGAGCTGTTCACAATGAACTTCAACTTGCTGGTCAAGTCGAAAGATAGATTAGAAGTGAAGTTCAAACGATTGAATCTTGACTTGTCATATCCACCCACAATCCCACCTTGGTTCAAGTAACCACCAGATAAGAAATAAGACATCTTGTCTGATCCGCCTTTGGCAGACAGGTTATAGGTTTGAATTGGCGCGTTTTTGAAGATTTCTTTTTGCCAGTCGGTTCCGGCACCCAAAGCAGAAAGGTCATTGAAGATCAGGTTGCCGCCACTCGCCACACTTCCTTCATTCAAGATGGCACCATATTCAGCTGCATTCAGCATGGGGATGGTGTTGATTACCTGCTGCATACCGTAGGTTCCGCTGAAACTCAAATCTGTTTTTTGATTCTTGCGGCCTGATTTGGTGGTCACTACAATCACACCGTTTCCACCTTTCACACCAAAAATAGCCGTGGTAGCCGCATCTTTCAATACGTTGATGCTTTCAATTTCGATAGGATTGATGGCATTCAAATCCTCGAGGGTTTGTTGAACACCGTCTACAATAATGGTAGGGTCGTTGCCACCAAAAGAAGGAATACCCCTTACCAATACTGTGGGTTTGGTACCGGGTGAACCGCTTTGGATCACATTCACACCCGAAGCGCCTCCTTGCAAGGCTTCTTCCAATCGAACAGGATTTAATTTTTGAATATCTGTTCCTCTAACGGTTGACACCGCACCGGATACTTTGGTCACTTTTTGTGAGCCGTAACCTACCACCACTACTTCATTGGCAGTGGTTTCTTCCAGATATACTACAATGGAAGAGGTTTTGGTACCCAGCGTATACGTGGCAGGTTTCATGCCGCTATAGCTGATGGTCAATACACCGCCTTTTTGAGGGGCAGTAATGGTAAAATTTCCCTGCTGGTCTGTGCTGACAGCGGGATACGGTGGCTCCGTTGAGCGCCTCTCCGGTTGATTTGCTCTTAACCGAACCTGAAACAGTCAGTTCCTGAGCCATCGCTACCTGGAAAGTGCTGAAAATCAGCAGAACAGCATTGAAAAATGCAAGTTTTAACTTCATAAACAATCGTTTTTAATTTAGAAAGTAGGTTATATATATGTAAAATGGAGCGCCAAAACTATTGGTCATTATCTCAGTTGCAAAAAAAACTACTACATCATTACTACATCAGTCGCTCAAAAAGGCCTTTTTTAGGCGTTTTTTGCCACAACTTGACTACATCATTCAATTTTCCCTACTTTCACATACCAAAACTTCCTTCCAGTGAAAAAACTGATTGTATTCCTGTGTTTACCACTTAACATCCTTGGTCAAAATACCATCGGCCTACCAGATGTAAACAACTATTTTAAGTCTGTTTATAAGGCAGGTACACAGAACTGGGATATCAAACAAGATAAAAATGGTATCATATATACAGCTAACAACGAGGGATTGTTGCGTTTTGACGGAAAATATTGGAATTTATATCCCCTTCCCAATAAAACCATCGTCCGTTCGGTGGAAATCGGCAAGGACAATAAAATATATGTGGGGGGGCAGGATGAACTGGGCTATTTTATGCCAGGACCCAACGGGCAACTGCAATATACCTCAC
>CAZCCN010000056.1:2698-8747 GCA_964497085.1 uncultured Ferruginibacter sp. | reverse complement strand
AAGCAAGTTCTCTGATTTTAGCAAAAGCACCACTGGTTAAGTAGTTAGAGTTTACTGAAGTGTTTACTGATTGTGACCAGAAGCCATAACCACCACTTAATGTATACACGCTTGTGTTAGGAACATACACACCTGGAGAAGTTTCAATTACTGAGTTAGGGAACACAAAAGGCTGACGGCCATTTTGTCCTGATCTGTAAGAAACACCAGAGAAGTCCATGTTAGGTCCAAGTCCATTGTAAATTTGATTTCCGGTTCTGTAGTCACCTACCAAACTGAAAGTGAAATTCTTATAGTTAACAGTCAATGTTGCACCAAAGATGTCAGAAGGAAGGGTTTGACCAAACTTCTGAACAGCAGGATTGATGGTTGGATAACCAGTAGCTGCATCTACAATTACATGACCTTCCGCATCGCGAACATAGTCAGTCAATTTGAAAGTGTAAGCAGATTCGCCAACGATGATGTAGTTACCGTTTCCGATACCCAATTCATTCACACCATCTACCAATCTGTTTACTTTATTAGACTGGTGAGTGTAGTTCAGTTTCAAATCAGCAGAAACGTCTCCGATTTTAACAATAGGAGTCAGTTTCAAATCCAATTCCAAACCTTTGTTGGTAAAGTCAGCTGCATTCAACAAAGCACTTGGGTAACCAGTAGCTGCTGAGTAAGCAACCGTAATAATCTGGTTAGAGTTCTTTTGCTTGTATACAGTAGCTTCAAAGTTCACTTTATTGTTCAACAAACCAACTTCAATACCTGCCTCTTGGTTGATTACAAACTCAGGTTTGTATGAAGATTGACGCAGTGTGTTGTTGGCAGAGAAACCCAACAATGAACCATAAGGAAAGCCATTTACTTGAGAATATGTATTCTCTAAGCTGTAAGCACCCAAGTTCACGTTACCGGTTTTAGACATAGCACCTCTTACTTTTAAGTAAGAAATCAATTTGCTGTTTTTAACAGAAGGAATCACTTCGCTCAACACAGCAGAAACGCTCGCTCCAGGATAGAAGAAGCTGATTTTGCTAAAATCGTAGTTATAAGGATTGGCCAATCTGCTATCGATATCGTTACTTCCAGTTACCTCAGCAAATGCCCAGTTTTTGTAACCAACTGAAGCCTTTCCGAAGAATCTTTCCAATTTGGTTTGAGAATTTGCTTCAGCAGCACCTGGTTCACCTTTACGTACACTCACGTTGAACACTTGAGGGATACCAAGGTTGTCACTGCTAACAGATACAGATTTGGTGTTTGATTCGCGGTAAGATTGACCTACCAAGGCGTCCAATTTCCAATCACCCCATTGTTTTCTAAAAGTAGCAAACAATTCAGAGTTCAATCTGGAAGAGAAACCTGATCCGTCGATAACGGCTGCAGGAATGTTAGACTGTGCAGTTGCTTTTCCGCTGGCAATAGCGAAAGCGCTGTAATTATAAGCACCTTGTGTTGATTTGTAGTTGCTACTATTATAAGTACCACCCACACGATATGTTACGTTGATAGATGGACTGATTTTGTAGTTCAATTCCAAGCTACCTAACAAATCATCAGAACGGCCCTTCTCTCTGAAGTTGTCGATTGTCCAATAAGGATTGTAGTAGTAGTCATTGTAGAAACCATCAGGACTAGAGAAATAATCTGTTTTCCAGTTCTTGTACTTGGTAACAGGAATCTGCATAGGCGTGTTGATCAAATTCCAGTAAGGATTGTAATCTCTTCCGTTACCAAAAGAAGTTCCAGCATTTACATTGTAATTGCCTTGAGTATACCTCATATTGAAAGAAGCCCTTAATTTATTGGTCAATTCTTTATTGGCACTCATGTAAGCAGATGTTCTCTTGTTCACATCTTTTGGAACGACACCTTTGATGTCCACATTTTGGAAACTCAAATAGAAATCGCCGGTTGCGATTGAGAAATCAGTTTGGTTGGTAGCGCCTGTGTTCCAGAATTTTCTTTTTTCATCAGGACGTGCTTCGTAAGTAACCAATTCTTGCTCTCCGAATGGACCATCACGACCAATTTGTCTGATAGAACCATCGAAAAGATCTCCATAACCTTGGTTCTCGATAGGATCGTACACACCATTGTGGTTTGCATCTTCTGAAGAACCTGAACCAAATTGATCTTGGAACTTAGGCATGAAAGCAACTTTTTCAAGTTGGATTGTATGGCTCAAGGTAATAGCTGGTTTAGCTTTAGAACCTTTCTTAGTAGTGATAACGATTGCACCGTTCACACCATCAGGACCATAAATGGCAGTTGATGATGCAGACTTCAAGATTGTCACATCAGCGATATCATTCGGGTTGATAGAAGAGATGTAACCCAAAGAAATGGGCACACCATCCAACACCAACATTGGCTGGTTGTTACCAGTCAAAGAACGAATACCACGGAGTGTGATACGTGTATCGGCGAATACACCATTATTTACAGTTTGAATATTCAAACCGGAAACTTTACCAGTCAAACCGTTTTGCAGGTTTACAACTTTTGCTTGTGTCAATTCAGCTGCTTTTACTTTAGCAGTTGAGTAACCCAATTCCTTGGCTTGTCTTTGTTGACCAAGACCTGTAACCACCACAGCAGTTAATTCCTGTGTGTTTCTTACAAGATTTGCAACTGCAACAGTTCCAGAAGGAGTAATGGTTTGAGCATCGTACCCAACGGCTGTAACCGTTAAAGTAGAAGACGCGCTTTTTACTCTGATAGAAAAGTTACCGTTTGCATCTGTTGTAACGGCATTGGTTGTGCCAGTTTCAGTTACAGTAGCGAATTTTACTGGTTCACCAGGGATGTCCCTCACTTGTCCAGAGACTACCCGTGTTTGTGCAGAAGCCAGCATTCCACTGAACATCAACACTGCGAATAATGTTAAAAATCTTCTCATGTGCGGTTTATTATTAGTTTAAATGATCATCAAAAATAGTGAAAATATATTTATATCAAAAAAAAGTTAATTTTTTGGGGGGATATTCAAGAAATTGCAAATAAAATATTGACAATCAATTAGTTAAAATCATTTTTTTTTAAAAGTCATAGGTACACTGCAAACCTAGGGTCGATTGATGGGGTGAACTCAGTTCGTCAAGACCTGTTCCAATAGGTTGACCATCGAAGTATCGGGTACGTGTAAATCGGAGGCTGCATTGAAGCTTTTTGAAAAGGGACACTTGAACTTGTAAATGATAGCGTAAGCCCTGTCTGTAAAGGGCTAAAGCCGAAGTATTGAATGCCGCACTGCGCTCAAATACATAAATTCTGCTGTCATACCCATCCACATCAAAAAGTAGCAGTCTGGCTTGGCATTTGAGGGGGATTTTGGGAAATTGTTTACGCCAATCTACCCCAAGCAAAAAACCCTGTTGAGGATTCGCATCACCCTGATGAACCCACACCGCCTCTACCCTGGCCTGAAAACGACTGAATCGATTGAACGAATGCGTCACCTGGGTTCTCCAATTCAAATGCCGGTCGGTAGGCATGCCCGACATCAAGCTTAGGTCTTCTGAAAAATCGGTCTGCTCCTTTGAACTGACCCTTAGATGGGTGTACATATCCAGGGTCTTGGATGGCCGGAAGGTCAGCTTGACAAAATACTCGTTTCCAGCTGAAGGCCTTTTCTGTCCATACCTAAGCCAATGGTCCGAAAAAAAATCTGCATACGCTTCCAAGGTGCATGTTTGAAAAGGACGAAGAGAAAAACCCGCATACAAACCTGCTTCATTGGATGGCGCCGCATGTTCTGTAAACGCATTTGATTGCACAGATGCATATTCTCTGGAAAGGTCTCGATACAACAGGTGAAAGTCTGCTTTGCTGGCCACACTGGCCACCAAACCATTCACAGTGGCTAGTTTCCATCCGGAGGAAGCAATGGCTGTCTCGCCAAAAAAATGAAAATTTTGACGTGTGTACGAATACCCGATGCTATAATTGGACAACCGGTTGCCATTCAAAGCAAACAGATTGTAAGCTGTCTGTTCTTTGACCAGTGGATACTTCCAGTCAAAATGAATCCCATTCAGACTGATCTCACCTTTGTAAAATTGAAAAAGAAAACTGCCACCATAAGCAAACTGGCTTTGTACATGACGATCCGCCCATTCTGCGACGGTTCGATGCAGTCCGGAACTTTGATAGGAGCTGATGACAAGTTTGGGTCCATTTGTGCTATCCTTCACCAGGTTGGCATCTAATTTTCTCCAGGAGGCAAACACGCTGAAGGATGTTTTTTGATTACCCATCGAAACCCCCACCCCTCTGTGAAAGTTTGATTCACCAAACGACTGATAGGGCTTGATTACTGGCGAAGCCCTTTTGGATGCAAGGACATTGCCGCCTTTTTTAAAAGCCAGCGATTGCCATTGAATCAAACCCTGTGCCATGTTGATGGTGTAATCACCGATCGCCAATGATTGAATCCATCCCAGTTGCCGAACAAAAAAATGAGCCGAATAAAAATCGTATCCCCATTTGTGTTTTGAGTCAAAAAAGGTTTCCCCTGCATCTTTTTGCCCCAGCCATCCGAATTGCAGCCGACGATTGTACTGGTACTTGTACCGAAAGGACGTTGACAAGGGCGATCCAAGATAACGATTGGAAACAGCGGTATCCCACCGGAAACTAATAGACCGCTCGAGCATTTGATAGGCACTGATCTGCAGGCTATGTTGACCTTTTTGAAAAAGAGCAGCAAATCCATCCGCTATAAAAATTGGATTGCCCAAACGTATAAAAGGAACAATTTTTTTTATCGTTTGTACGTCCCAGTGAGGTATTGCTTGCAACTCATACAAACTGACCAATGAACCCATCACCAACCGGTAATGCAAGAAGCTTTCTATTTGCAAATCAGTCAACAACATCAAAGACAGCAACAACTCTTTGTCTATGGTATTGATGTCGAATGGATGTGCCAAGCAATGGCTCAAATAATCATCCAATGCCTGATTGTCTGTGGATTCACTTGGATTGCGCTCGGCCATTTGTTCCATTGAAGACAAAGTGGGCTCGGTAGTAGTGGATTGAGCCCGCCCATTCAAGTAAAACAAACACAACAATATTACAATCGATCCTTTCACGCCTTTTTGGATGCAAACTGTGTAAACAATGAAATGCCGGGCGAATAACCCAATTGACGATGGCGAGTGATCAGCAAATCCAACCGAATGCTTTTATAGCATAGGCCCCATCCGGCAAAGATGGATTCATTCCCACCCAGTATACCCAACTTGGCAAAAAAAGATTGCGTATACCTATAATGCAACGCAGCTGATATTTGAATCGGCTTGTTTTCTTCTTTTTGCCATTGCATCCCAATAAAAAAATCTTTGGAGACATCATAACCGATTCCAAAACGGTAGGTATATGGTAATGATGCTGTTGAAATGGAAGCTGTCATCCACTTCGCCGGATGGTTCACATGCAATCCTATGTTCAGTGAAGGAGACAAGCGCAACAAGCATCCTCCTTCCACGTTGACTGAATTCCTTTGTATAAATCCTGTAAGGAAGGTCCGGTAATAATTGCATTGCACGCCAATGGCAATTGCTTCGGACAACTTTCTGCCATACGCAAGCCCATAGTGTATTTGGCGACAGGCGGCAAATCCGTTATAAGAAACCTGGCAACCCACATTTCCCCAATTGGTTGGAAGGACCATTCTTGCCTCGGTCAAACTAATTTCGGACAGATTGAATCTTTTTTCCTGTAAAATGCCAATCGATATTGATTGCAGAGAGGATAGCGCCGCTTGGTTGCTGGAGAATGAAAAACAATTTGCCTGACTGCTGCTGTAAGCGGTCATGCCCATTGCCTCATCCAACGAAAAACAAGCTATGTTTTGCCCAACAGCAGAGAACTCTATTATACCCAGACAGCATAAAAAATAAAATATTTTCAATCATACATGTTTACGGACAAAACTAGCAGGTACTGCAGGAGATACCCTGCCAAAATCCACCAATCATGAAACGAATAAAAACGTCAAATACTGTTGACAAAACAAAGTCACTCTTAGTTGACTACCTTAGCCACA
>CAZCCN010000056.1:0-2685 GCA_964497085.1 uncultured Ferruginibacter sp. | reverse complement strand
TGAAAACACAAGTTGAATCACACCTGAAATCCGGAAAGCGAGCGCCCCATCTGGCCGCCATCTTGGTGGGCAACAATGGCGCCAGCGAAACCTATATCGCCAGCAAAATAAAAAATTGCGAAGCCATCGGATTCAAGAGCAGCTTATTCCGTTTCGATACAGAAATCGAGGAACAAACACTGATAGCAACAATAGAAAAAATCAACCAAGACCCTTCCATCGACGGACTATTGGTGCAACTCCCTTTACCCAAACACATCGATGAACAAAAAATCATCCATCTGATTGATCCCGACAAAGACGTGGATGGATTCCATCCTGTCAATGCGGGAAAAATGCTGTTAGGGTTACCGACTTATATACCAGCTACGCCCTATGGCATCCTGCTCATGCTGGCTCATTATCAAATTGAAACAGCCGGTAAACACGCCGTCGTGATTGGCAGAAGCAATATCGTGGGAAGACCCATGAGCATTCTGCTCAGCCAGGACAGACCCAATGGAAACTGCACTGTAACGGTATGCCATAGTCGAAGTAAGAACCTAAAAGAAACCTGCCTGCAGGCAGACATCATTGTCGCCGCATTGGGCAAACCCGGATTTTTAACCGCCGATATGGTAAAAGAAAATGCAGTGGTGATTGATGTGGGCATCACCCGTGTGGCAGACGCCTCCAAAAAATCAGGTTTTGCCATCAAAGGAGATGTGGACTTTGAGCAGGTTGCTCCCAAAACAAGCTACATCACCCCTGTTCCCGGCGGGGTGGGACTGATGACCATTGCGGCCTTGTTGCAAAACACATACAATGCTTACCTCCAAAGATTTCGATCTGCGGACTAAACCCTTTCATCTTACAAACTTGCAAGCAGACAACCATATTGAAGTTACCTATCCTGTCATGGAGCATTTTTACACGCTTCAAGGGGAGGGCTTTTACCAAGGGAAGGCCGCCTATTTTGTCAGATTGGGCGGGTGTGATGTGGGTTGTGTATGGTGCGACGTGAAAGACAGTTGGGATGCCACCAAGCATCCTGTCATGAAAGTTTCGGAAATTCTTCAAGCCATTCATGACCAGACGTCGGAAGCCAAACAACACCATCGGGAAATCATTGTAGTGATTACCGGCGGCGAACCCCTTATGCATGCATTGGATCCGTTAACAACCGCCTTGCGACAGGCAGAATACCGCACCCATCTAGAAACTTCTGGCGCCCATCCATTGAGTGGACAATGGGATTGGATCTGCCTTTCACCCAAAAAATTCAAAGCCCCGCTAACCGCTGTCATACCATTTGCGCATGAGCTAAAAATGATTGTGTACAACAAAACTGATTTTGAATGGGCTGAACAGTTTGCTGCACAGGTGAATGAACATTGTCAATTGTTTCTTCAGCCCGAATGGGACAAACAGGCACAAGTCACGCCTTTGATTGTGGATTACGTTCAACAACATCCACAATGGACGCTTTCTCTTCAAATCCATAAGTACATTAATGTGCCATAAAGATGCGTTGGTAAATGAAAAATTTTAACAAGATCGTCATGCTTTTTGCATTCGATTGCCTGTATCTTCATGTTTTAATTGTTTCATGAAAAATCTACTGAAACATTCCTATCGATACCTGACGCTTTTGGGTATTTGCATGTCCTTTCTTGCCACCGGAACGGCGCAATGGTACAATCCGGACAAAGTCAATAAGAAAGCAGTGGCTATCTACGAAACCGCATACGATTTTGCTGTCAATGGCGCCTACGCCGAATCCCTTGCAAACATTGAAAAAGCCTTGTTGATAGAACCTAGATATGTCGAAGCCTACCTATCCAGGGCAGGCATTTATGCAGAGCTCAACAACTATCCGCTTTCGGTGCGGGATTTTGAAAAAGCCCTTCAATTGGACTCCGTATTTAGCAGCCCTTACCTATTACCCTATTCTATTTCATTGGCAGGCACCGGAAATTTCGAGCAAGCGTTGATGGCCGTGAATCGGTTTTTAGAACTTCCTTCCTTAAACAAACAGAGTATTCAATCAGGCAACTTTCGAAAAGGGACATACGAATTTGCCATCGCGTATGCAAAAAGCCATCCGGTGAATGATTATCATTTTTCTCCGGTGAATGTAGGCAGCGGCATCAATACGGTGGCGTTGGAATATTATCCCTCCCTGACAATTGATGGGAAAAAAATGATTTTTAACAGAAGGGTGAACAATGATGAGGATTTTTATGAGAGTGATTTTGTGGATGGCACCTGGACCAAAGCGCAACCGGTTCCAGGAAAAATAAACACCAATTTAAACGAAGGTGCTCAGAACATTTCTCAAGACGGGGAATGGCTGATTTTTACCGGATGCAATTACCCGGAGGGAATCGGGAGTTGCGACTTGTATATTTCTTATAAAAAAAAGAATGGGAGCTGGAGCGAAGCCATCAACCTGGGCGAAAACATCAATACGGATCAATGGGAATCGGCCCCATCTTTATCGCCTGATAAAAAAGACCTTTACTTTTCCAGCAATCGATTGGGCGGATACGGAGGAAAAGACATTTGGGTGTCGCATCGAAATAGCAACGGTTTCTGGAGCCAGCCCAAAAATCTAGGCCCTGTCATCAATACTTCAGCCGATGAAACTTGCCCCTTCATGCATGCCGACAACCGCACATTGTATTTTAACAGCAATGGGCATCC
>CAZCCN010000055.1:0-8747 GCA_964497085.1 uncultured Ferruginibacter sp. | reverse complement strand
CGGCCGAACCACAAGTTACATTGACATCGCTCGCCGGAGTGAACGTGAAACTGCTAGATACAGCGGGCAGAATGACAGTAATGGTATCGCTGATGGCAACATTCACATTGCTGGAATTATATAAGTTGCTTTGCATTTCCACTACCGCTTGATTCTTAATAGCGATGTCATCTACATACCATCCTTCGGCATTCGTGCCCACATCAGAAGTGAATCTAAATCGCAACAAAATACTTTTGTTGGCATAAGAAGCCAGGTTGACTTTGGTTCTAATGAATTTATTACCACTGCTGCCAGACCAAGCCCTTCTGCCGTTTAACAGGGTGGTGGCATCCATGGTAGCTATGTAACCGCCAGATAAAATCAAAGAGCTGATATTGGTGGTCCAGGTAGTACCTCCATCAGAACTGATATCTAATACACCTCCATCGTACGTACTTTCTGTATTGAACCAATGACGGAAAGTTAAATTGGGCGGATTCGCACCCAAACTGATCGGGGTCACCAACGTCAATCGCTCATCTGATTGCACATCTAAATTTTGGGCGTAATAAGATTTATTAGGACTGAAACTTCTGTCTGTTGATACAACCCAGTTGGCTGCTACACCGGCCACATTGTTGACAGCGGTCCAAGTAGGAGGAACAGAGGCTGTAGATACGGTATCTTCGAACAAGCTAACCGTTGGGTAATACGCACCATTGTTTACTTGAACAGTAAAGGAGTATACTTGGCTTTGGCCTGCCCCAAGGGTTACAGGAAAACTCACCACTCGATTCGTGGCATTATAGCTTCCGCCACTTACGTAAGTAACATTGGTGGGCAAGGTATCTGTCAGCACAAAATTCGTGATGCCTGCGCAGGATCCGGTGGTTACTTTATTGTAATAGGTTATGTTTTGTCCTTCGGGTACTTGAATTACACTTTGCGTTAGACTCAAAGTAGCAGAACCGGTTGTAAAATCCGGCACCTGGTCGGTATTGTTTGAGGAGGAACCTTGAGAAGCGAATGCACCCATGCCTCTTCTTCTGAAAGCTTCTCTGATGGCACAGCTATATGCGCCATTGTACAACAATTGGTCCGCTTGCAAAATGGCATCTCTTCCATCGATAAATCCGGGACTACAGGGCTGTAACTTCATGCCCATGGTTACCAATTTCAACGCAATGGTATTTCCGCCTCCACCATTGGCATCGTAAATATTTGGATTGATGGTTCCTGCCTGGTTGATGATATTCCAGGTCATATCCCACAAGGCTGCACACCACACCTCACCACGGTTGTGTGATTCTGTCATTTGGGAAGTGTTGGAATACACTAAGTTGTTAATGGTAAAATCGGTGCAATACTTTTTGGTTCTAATACCTGCACCTGAAGGCTGCTGTCTGATCGCGTATGTTCCAACAGGTCTGGGCGAACTGAAACCGGTATTCAAATTGGAATTGGCCCAGTCTTGGGTGTACATCAGGGCATAATAATCGCTCCAGCCTTCTCCCATTTGTTCATCATTACTTAAGCAGCCTGCCAAAGCCGGCCCACCGGTGAGTCGATTGCTGATGCCATGCGCATATTCGTGTGTAATGATTCCATTATCTAAATCCCCATCTCTTTGAGGGGTGCCGCTCCACAAAAACATTTGCATTCTTCCGCTACTACCGTCTGGAGGGGTAGAGAAATTGGCATTGTTGGTACCACTGCCATCTTGTGCATCTGCCATTACATGATCATTGCCTGCGCCACCCCTTCCTTGATTTGAGGTTTGAAAATTACCGGCCACTTCATCGAAGCCGTATTGATAGGTGATGTCATGAATAATATTGTTCCAGTAAAAAAGATTCGTGGTACTGAATTGCTGATTTTGAATGGGCGTGGTTTGTGTGGGGGTCACCGTAAAGCTGGGGGTAAAATCAAAACTCAACGGATCAGCAGGGGTGGTTGAAAACGCGGGGTTGCCCGTAGTGTTGTTGTTGCCATCCCTGTCTTCCAATGCCCAAACATTGTTTCCCCTGGTGTAGGTGTAATCAGTGGATCCATTGTTGTGCCAATACAAAGAAGTGGCGTTGCCGGGCGCAGCCGTCCATGGATTGGACACCACAGCAGGTGAACCTCCGGTGTGGGTAGGGCTTTCAGCAGGAAAAGGAACCACCCGATAAGAAGCATTGGCAATCAAACTGGGGCTTGTGTTCACAGCAGATTTTCCAGCGCTTTGAAAATCAAAAATATTTTTTCCATACAAGGGCTGGCTGTTGGGTGCAGCCGAGGCAGGTTGTTCATGGGCATGTTTTTCAGAGACAGTCGTTTTATTGTTTGGATCGTCCCAATTGCAATACACCGTTAAATTATTGACCCCTACAATTGACTTGTCCATGGCATTGACCCTAACCATCCAGTAGTCGGAGGAGGTAGTGGGGATGATATATATCTCCCAAGCCAATACCACTTTTTTGCCATTTTCAATTGGCACCCACATGAGGGTAGCGGTGATATTTTCCCTGGAAATGTCCATGTTGTCAAAAGTCACTTTATGGCCATTTTGCATACTTTCCAGCACAAGGGGTGCTCTTTTTGCTGTCAGCTTACGATCAGCTAGGGCAGCGTATACCGCATCTGTAGGGGATACCGAAGGAATGCCGTTATTGCCATTGACTAGTTTTTCACTGCCCCTGATTCTTCCGCCGGCATTGGACAAAGGTTGGTTGTTCTTAAAAGCCAGCACTTGAATTTGATTGTATACGGGAATATCCAAGTAAGACTGTTGGAGGTAGACCAACTGGGCTCCAGAAATCTTGTCTAAATAGGAACTGGTGACAATGATGTTCTTCAGATCGGCTTCTGATAATCCTACCTGCTGGTGGTTTTTGGCTACCAATTGCAAGGCGATTGCCTGCTCATCTCTTTGAGCAGTAGCAAAAAAAACACTGAGGCAGCAGGCGGATAAGAGTAAAAGTTTTTTCATGTTGTGGTGTATGCTTTTAGGTAAGCAATCTTGGATACTATTCAGTTTTTGTTTGATGAGAAACCCAGCGTTTTATGCAGGGTTTCAGGGGGTACAAATTACATCTAATTTTCCAATCGAAAGACAGGCAAAAAAGTTTTCATAAATAAATTAAGACAAAATGGCTTTTCTGTGACAATTTTAGGAATGGCGGGCATAGGATAGCCTTTGCAGACCCCGATCGGTCCATCTGCTTTCGGTACCACAGCAGGGCCAAAAAGCCTTGTCCCTTTCTACCTCATTAAGAGGGTAAAAAAATACAGATATTCTTCCTATTTTTTTGCCATTCACAATGCCAATCCCTACCTTTGCACCCGATTGCAAATCCATCGTTCGGGCAATGCAAATGCCGCTTTGGATATCGAGTCAATCAATCATTTTCAATATAAATGTTATGGTAGAAATTAAACCAGATGAAATTTCGGCGATTCTTCGTCAACAATTGAGCAGCTTCAATGCTGGCGCGAGTTTGGAAGAAGTGGGAACCGTATTGCAAGTGGGTGATGGAATCGCGCGCGTGTACGGACTTAACAACGTTCGCTCCGGTGAACTGGTAGAGTTTGAAAATGGGGTAAAAGCCATTGTGCTTAACCTGGAAGAAGACAATGTAGGGGTGGTTTTGATGGGTGATAGCGGAGAAATCAAGGAAGGAGATAAAGTAAAAAGAACTGGCCAGATTGCATCCATCAAAGTGGGCGATGGTTTAAGTGGTCGTGTGATCAATACCTTGGGTGAGCCCATTGATGGCAAAGGACCCATCAAAGGAGAATTATATGAAATGCCACTGGAGCGCAAGGCTCCCGGGGTAATCTTCAGAGAGCCTGTAAAAGAACCGCTTCAAACAGGGATTAAAGCCATTGATGCGATGATTCCCATTGGCCGTGGCCAGCGTGAATTGATCATCGGTGACCGTCAAACTGGTAAAACAGCCATTGCTGTTGATACCATCATCAACCAAAAGGAATTCTACGAAGCAGGCAAGCCTGTGTATTGTATATATGTAGCGATTGGTCAAAAAGCCTCTACGATTGCCGGTATCATGAAGACCTTAGAAGAATATGGCGCCATGGCGTATACTACCATTGTGGCTGCTTCTGCTTCTGACCCTGCTCCTCTGCAGTTCTACGCTCCTTTTGCGGGCGCTGCGATTGGCGAGTTTTTCCGCGACACCGGCAGACCCGCTTTGATCATCTATGATGATTTGTCAAAACAAGCGGTGGCGTACAGGGAAGTTTCCCTGTTGCTCCGTCGTCCACCCGGTCGTGAAGCATATCCAGGTGACGTTTTCTACTTGCACAGCCGTTTGCTGGAAAGAGCGGCCAAAGTGGTTTCCAAAGACGAAATCGCCCGTCAGATGAACGATTTGCCTGAGTCCATCAAACACCTGGTAAAAGGCGGCGGCTCCTTAACTGCATTGCCTATTATTGAAACCCAAGCGGGTGACGTATCTGCATATATTCCAACCAATGTGATCTCTATTACAGATGGCCAGATTTTCCTGGAAGGAAACCTCTTCAATGCCGGTATCCGTCCTGCCATCAACGTGGGTATTTCTGTAAGCCGTGTAGGTGGTAATGCGCAGATCAAGTCGATGAAAAAAGTGGCCGGAACCCTTAAACTGGACCAAGCACTCTACCGTGAGTTGGAAGCCTTTTCTAAATTCGGAGGCGACCTCGATGCTGCTACCAAGAATGTAATTGACAAGGGTGCTCGCAACGTGGAAGTGTTGAAACAAGCCCAATACTCTCCATTTACCGTTGAGAAGCAAGTGGCGATGATTTACCTTGGTACACAAGGATTGTTAAAGAATGTGGCGGTTAAAAACGTGAAAGCATTCGAAGAACACTTCCTGATGGAAATGGAAAACAAACATGCAGATATCCTGGCTGAGTTTAAAAAAGGCAATTTGCCCGAAGAAGGATTGAAGAAAATGACTGAGTTGGCTACTGGCTTATCGGCACAATACAAATAACAACAATCGTTTTTTTTAATAAGAGCAAATCACCAGGTTTGCTCTTTTTTTTGTCCGTAGAGCTTTCCAGCGTTGCTATTTTGTCAGTATTTTACAAAGGAATGGTTTTTGCCACTTCTTCCATAAATTCTACTATATGACAATGGGTATCCTTTTCATTTCCTTGGTTTTTATGCTCATCGGCATGGCTGTTCAGAGCAGACTCAAGCATAAATTTGCCGAATATGGCAAAATGTCAACCAGCAGCAACTTAAGCGGGCAAGAAATTGCAGTAAAAATGTTGCGGGAGAATGGCATTTATGATGTAACCGTTACGTCTGTAGAGGGTAGTTTGACGGATCACTACAACCCCCTGACCAAAACCATCAACCTGAGCAGCGATGTGTTTCAAGGAAGAAGCATTGCAGCAGCTGCAGTGGCGGCACATGAGTGTGGTCATGCGGTACAACATGCCACGGCTTATTCTATGCTGATGCTGAGAAGTAAAATTGTACCAGCCGTTCAAGTCAGCAGCACTTTGTCGCAGTGGGTGATCATGGCCGGACTCGGATTCATGGGTTTTGGTGGTGGCAACCCAACCATTTTGCTGATTGGCATCATATTGTTTGCAGTAACTACATTGTTTTCGCTCATCACCTTGCCAGTGGAATTTGATGCTTCTGCGCGCGCGCTAACTTGGTTGTCCACCGCCAACATCACCACGCCGTCTGAAAAGGAAAAAGCCCAAGATGCACTCAAATGGGCAGCTTTGACCTATGTGGTTGCAGCACTTGCGTCCATTGCCATGTTGGTGCAATACATCTTAATCTACCAGAGCAGAAGCAGGGATTGATATGCTCAATCCATCCAAATTAAACATAGGCAACTATCGATCGAATCGTTAACTTTATGCGCAAGATAGAATTTGCTTCAACCATCAAATAATGTATATGAGTTTAGGAAAAGAGTTTGAAAAATATGCCATCAAGCACAAGGGTATCAGCAGCAATACCCTGCATGGCTACCTGCAGCACAACATTACCAATCTTACACCCAATATTATTGAAGAGCGTCCGATGAATATTGCGGTGATGGATGTGTACAGCAGGTTGATGATGGACAGAATTATTTTTTTGGGCTATCCGATCAATGACGAAGTGGCCAATATTGTCACGGCGCAATTGTTGTTCCTGGAAAGTACCGACCGGACAAGAGACATTCAAATGTACATCAACAGCCCAGGTGGCAGCGTCTATGCAGGGTTGGGGATGTATGACACCATGCAATTCATCACACCCGATATTGCTACAATCTGTACCGGCATGGCAGCGAGCATGGGTGCCGTACTGATGTGTGCAGGTGCCAAAGGCAAAAGAACAGCCCTGAAACACAGTCGCATCATGATGCACCAACCCAGCGCTGGTGCTGGTGGACAGGCCACAGATATTGAAATCACGGTGAATGAAATCAGAAAAATCAAAAAGGAATTGTATGAGATCATTGCCCATCATACCCATCAACCCGTTGACAAAGTCGCCCTTGATTGCGACAGGGATTATTGGATGACCTCTACAGAAGCGAAAGAATACGGATTGGTTGACGAAGTATTGTTGACCAACCCAAGAAAAACCAAAAAAGACTAAACCTCAACCATCACTACTTTTCAATCATTCGATATGCAATTATTTAGAAACAATATATTTCAAGAAGACGAAGATTCGCCCATGGCTTTACCTGAGAATCCCATGGAAAAAATGATGAGCGGCTGGATGTTCGATAAAAAATTCATCGAACAACGAAAGGTTTTTCTGTGGGGTGCGGTTGATGACAAGTCATCCAAAGACATCACGGATCGGTTGTTGTACCTGGAGGCACTGGACCCTGGAAAAGAAATTACTTTTTACATCAACAGTCCTGGTGGATTGGTGACCAGTGGCATGGTTGTCTATGACACCATGCAAATGATTTCTTCACCTGTCAGTACCGTTTGCATGGGTATGGCAGCGAGCATGGGCAGTATCCTGTTGAGCGGGGGCGCTAAGGGTCGACGTTTTATTTTTCCTCATGGCGAAGTGATGATTCACCAACCTAGTGGTGGCGGACGAGGCACCAGCGCCGATTTAGAGATCATGGCCGCTCAAATGCAGAAAACAAAAGAAATGGGTGCGCAGCTGTTGGCTAAAAACTGTGGTCAAAAATTCGACAAAGTAATGAAAGATTTTGACAGAGACTATTGGATGGACGCCAAAGAATCCGTTGCTTATGGCATCGTTGATAAGGTGTTGACCAAGTTGTAAATAACAATCCGGAAATTTTCAATTGTATAGCCCTGCTTCGGGGCTTTTTTTATTCTTACCCCCGATGTGCGTATCTTTGCCACTCGTTCGCTTTCGCATTACCATACCTGCAAATATTATGGCCAAACAACAAACAATACAGTGTTCTTTTTGTGGTAAAAGTCGCCAAGAGGTGAAACTGCTGATTGCCGGTCAGTCGGGCCATATATGTGAAAGTTGTGTAGAAAACGCACAAGAAATCATTGCACAGGAATTAATCCAGAGCTCGACAATCGGCGCACCCAATACCGCGGATTTTTCCATCAGAAAGCCCATTGAGATCAAATCCTTTTTGGATGAATATGTGATTGGTCAGGACGATGCCAAAAAAATCTTAGCGGTGGCTGTATACAATCATTATAAGCGGTTGAACCAGCGTGCGGAGAATGATGTCGAGATTGAGAAAAGCAATATTGTCATGGTGGGCGAAACAGGCACGGGTAAAACCTTGTTGGCTAAATCCATTGCCAGAATGCTGAATGTGCCTTTTGCCATTGTTGATGCAACGGTTTTTACTGAAGCAGGATATGTCGGAGAAGATGTTGAAAGCATGCTCACCCGGTTGCTGCAGTCTTGTAATTATGATGTGGCTGCTGCTGAAAGAGGCATTGTGTATATTGATGAAATTGATAAGATTGCCCGCAAATCGGACAATCCCTCCATTACAAGAGATGTGAGTGGGGAAGGGGTTCAGCAGGGCTTATTGAAATTGCTGGAGGGAAGTGAAGTGCTGGTGCCCCCTCAAGGTGGCCGAAAGCATCCTGAACAAAAATTAATCAAAATCAACACCCAGAACATCCTGTTTATTTGTGGAGGGGCATTTGATGGCATAGATAAAATCATTGCCAGAAGAATCAACACCAATGCCATTGGTTTCAACGTCAACAAAGAATTACAGGCGTACCAACAGAATCATTTGCTCCAGCAGGTCAATGCGGTTGATTTGAAGCAATTTGGACTCATTCCGGAATTATTGGGTAGGCTGCCCGTGGTTACATACCTGAACCCGTTGGATGCTGCCACGCTAAGAAGCATATTGACCGAACCCAAAAATGCCCTGATCAAACAGTTTACCCGGTTGTTTGAACTGGAAGGCATTGCCTTGGAATTTGAGCCCGCTGTGTTGGATTTTATGGTGGGAAAGGCGCTGGAATACAAGTTGGGCGCTCGGGGTTTGCGAAGCATTTGCGAAAGCATCCTCAATGAAGCCATGTACGAATTGCCCTCCAAAGAGGTGGATCATTTTCTGGTCACCCTGGACTATGCCACCAGTAAATTTAACCTTTCCAAATTGAGTATATTAAAAGTTGCCTAATGCTCCCTTTATTCTCTGTACATCCTCTTCAAATTAGGCGGTTTTTTTATTTAGTTTTATTTTCGCAGCGAAATAAAATTCTTATCTCAAATCCTGAATTTTATTCTCTTTCACCAATCAATACAAAAAAATTATTCCAATGGTAGATGT
>CAZCCN010000054.1:0-9474 GCA_964497085.1 uncultured Ferruginibacter sp. | reverse complement strand
TGGTTGATGGTTACAAATGGATCCACCACATTTCCCAAACGCTTGCTCATTTTGTTGCCAGCCTTATCTAATACCAATCCATTGCTCACGACTGTTTTGTAGGCGACGCTGTCAAACAGCAACACACCCAAAACATGCAATGTGTAAAACCATCCCCTGGTTTGATCCACGCCTTCGGCGATGAAATCGGCTGGAAAGTTTTGTTGGAAAGTCTCTTTGTTTTCAAAGGGAAAATGCCACTGCGCATAAGGCATGGCACCACTATCAAACCAAACATCAATCAGGTCTGGCACCCTAGTCATCGGCTTGCCCGAATCGCTTACCAGGGTGATGTTGTCTACAAAAGGTTTGTGTAAATCGGTCAATAGATAATCGATGTATTCGGCGACTGTTTGTTTGTTAGCTGGTTGCCACATCCCTGCCTCGTGTGATTTTTCCAATTCTTTTCTTAACATTTCTTTGGAGCCGATGCATTTGATCTCGCTGCCGTCGGCTGTTTTCCAAATGGGAAGTGGGGTGCCCCAATAACGGCTTCGACTGAGGTTCCAGTCCACCATGTTTTCCAGCCAGTTGCCAAATCTTCCGGTACCCGTGCTGGCCGGTTTCCATTGAATGGTCTTATTCAATTCAACCATGCGCTCTCTGGCGGCCGTGGTTTTGATAAACCAGGCATCGAGCGGATAATAGATGATGGGTTTATCTGTTCTCCAACAATGCGGATAATTGTGTTCGTATTTTTCAACCTTGAAAGCCCTGTTTTCTTTTTTTAGTCGCACTGCAATGTCAACGTTCACATCGGCATAATCATGTTCATCTTTATAGTTTTTTACATATCGGCCACTGAATTCACCGACACCGTCTATGAATTTTCCTTGCTTGTCCACCAGTACCAAAATGCCTATGTTGTTTTTCTTGCCAACTTTAAAGTCATCTGCACCAAAGGCAGGAGCGGTATGCACGATGCCCGTTCCGTCTTCTGTTGTTACAAAATCGCCGAGGATGACCCTGAACGGCTTGGCGCCGGGAGTTTCGACCTCTATCACTTCAGGGCGGTTGGCTTCGAAAGGAAGCAATTGCTCGTATTCAATTCCTTCCAATTCATTGCCATTGAATTGGGTTAAGATTTTCCAGGGAATGATTTTGTCTCCTTCTTTATATGCATCAAAAGAGGCATTTTCTGCATCGGCTTTGAAATATTTAGACAACAAAGCTTTGGCCAGGATGACATTCACCGGAAGAAAGGTGTATGGATTAAAGGTTCGAACCAATACATATTCAATCTGTGCGCCAACGGTCAAGCCCAAGTTGGAAGGAAGTGTCCAAGGCGTAGTGGTCCAAGCCATCAGGAATAATTCTTGATTAGCTAGTTCGCTTTTAATGGCGTCTATCTTTTGTTTCAAAGAGCCGCTCAAGCTGTCGTTCTTGATTTTGAACATGGCTACAGCACTGGTATCTTTCACATCTTTGTAGGTGCCTGGTTGGTTCAATTCGTGCGAGGACAAGCCAGTTCCCGCCGCCGGTGAGTAGGGCTGGATGCTCACGCTTTCGTACAGGTATCCTTTTTGGTGCAATTCGTTCAAACACCACCAGAGCGATTCTATATAGTCATTTTCAAAAGTAACATAAGGGTTGTTGAGGTCCACCCAATAGCCCATTTTTTTGGTGATGTCATCCCATTTGTCCTTGTATTGCATCACCACTTCGCGACACTTCTTGTTGTAATCTTCAATGCTGATTTTTTTGCCAATGTCCTCTTTGGTAATACCCAATAGTTTTTCCACACCCAGTTCCACCGGCAGCCCATGCGTGTCCCATCCGCCTTTTCTTCTTACCTGAAATCCTTGCATCGTTTTGTATCGGCACACCAGGTCTTTCAAGGTTCTGGAAATTACGTGGTGAATCCCGGGCATTCCATTGGCACTTGGAGGCCCTTCAAAAAAAACAAAAGAGTCTTTTCCTTCCCGCAGCTGCATGCTTTTTTCAAAGGCCTGTTCGGACTCCCATTTTTGCAGGATTTCTTGGCTGATGCCTGGTAAATCCAATTGTTGAAATTCTTTGTATTTGGCTGACATATGGCGTAAATCTAATGGTATCAATACACTAAAATAAGGTTGCAAAGGTAGCAAAATAAGCCCGGAAATGACAAAAAGAAGGGCATGGGCACTGTGTTGTGAAGGATGGGCCCAACGGGGCTTTTACCGCATGAGCAGTTCGCAGGGTTTGAGTCCTGTATGTTTTTTGAAGGCCGTGCTAAAATGCGAAATGGATGAATAACCCAACAGGAGAGATACTTCGGTGACGCTGAGTCCCTTTTCGTATAAAAGGTATTTGGCATGTTCCATCCTTTGCCCCTGGTAGAAATCAAATATGGTGGTTCCAAAAATCTCCTTGAATCCTTTCTTCAAATAACATTCATTGATGGCTACTTTTCTGCTCAGCGCTTTGATGGTAATGGGTTCACCGATGTGTTGCAATAATATTTCACGGGCTTGAATAATTTTTTCTCGATCCAATTCATTGGTGAGGAATTTGCATTCAAATCCATTGGCATCTTTTTCGCCCAACATACAGTCGGTACTGTACAATAGTAAAATTTGCATTTGGGCATTGATAAAAATATTCTCAAGGGTGTCGCTGTAACTGTGATTCAGCAAGGCTTCTATCGCTTTTCTTGTTTTTCCGCAAACAGGCGCTGTTTTGGTAAAGGATTGTTTGTAAGCAAACGATACCACCTTTTCGGTCATAGAAGAGGCGCCTTTGTGGGCTTTGGCAAATTGCTGTAAGTATAAGGGTGAGAAAGTAAAACGCAACACGTCCACGCTATCAATTTTTTCAACACAGTTGTTGGATTCGTTGAACTTGCAAAAATCACATTCGGTGGCCTTCTGTTTACAATAGACATTGCCGGACACACAAAATTGAAGCTGAAGGTATTGGTTGGCAGGTTGGTTGGGCTCATAGTGGTACACCATCGATCCAACGTCGTCAATGTTCCATTGTGCATTTTTTCGATACCGTCTAATGGTATATTGAACCGATCCGGGAATCTGCCTGCTGGTTTCTTGCAACACCTCCAAGTTTCCCTGCAAGTGTGGTTGCGGGTATACCATATCTGATATGTGAAATTGCTCGCTCATTCTTTGTCCAACCCCAAAATTACTCAAAAACACCCAAGTGGGTATCGGATTGCCCCAATTTTAACGTTCTTACCCCATAAAAATGAAATCAAAAAACGCCTCCATTCCGGCCTTAAAAATTGTCCCCAAATCCCTGAAAAATGTTCACAAAATAATCGTTCAAAACACATGTCATTTCCTACGTAAAACCCTTTATTTTCGGTATATTTGTGGATATCCGATTTTGTTCATTTTAAAGAGATTTTTAAGTATTTATGAGTACAGAAAACATAGAAAATTCAGCACAACCCAATGGCGCTTATGGCGCGGTTAGCATCCAGGTTTTGGAGGGCTTAGAAGCCGTTCGCAAAAGACCCGCCATGTATATTGGCGACATCAGTGTCAAAGGTCTTCATCACCTGGTTTATGAAGTGGTAGACAACTCTATTGATGAGGCATTGGCTGGCCATTGTAAAAATATTTCAGTTACCATCAACGAAGACAATTCGATCACCGTGCAGGATGATGGCCGTGGCATCCCTACCGGCATGCACACCAAAGAAAATCGAAGTGCCCTAGAAGTGGTGATGACTGTGTTGCACGCCGGAGGTAAATTCGACAAAGGCTCTTACAAAGTATCCGGCGGTTTGCATGGTGTGGGGGTGAGCTGCGTGAATGCATTGAGTACAAAATTGCATGTGACGGTGAATAGAGCAGGAAACGTCTTTGAACAAGAGTATGCAACGGGTATCCCTCAATATGCGGTGAGGGAAATTGGCAGCTCGACGACTACCGGAACGCGTGTTCAATTTTGGCCCGATGGCAGCATCTTCACTACCACTATCTACAACAAAGACATCCTGGAGGGAAGACTTCGCGAACTGGCTTATCTAAATAGAAAAATCACCATCACCCTGAATGACCTAAGGGAAAAAGACGATGCGGGTAAGACATACAGTAAAACTTTTTACAGTGAAGGGGGAATCGTAGAATTTGTAGAAACGATTGACAAGACGGCCAACCGCGCACCCCTCATTCCCAAGACAATCTATTGTGAAGGACATGACGAAAAAAGCAATGTGGCAGTGGAAGTGTCTATGATCTACAATGCAAGCTATCAAGAGCATATTTTCAGCTATGTGAACAACATCAACACCATTGAAGGTGGAACGCATGTGGCAGGTTTCCGTCGCTCCATTACCCGCGTGTTTAAAAGCTATGGAGACAAGCAGGGTATGTTTGAAAAAGCAAAAGTGGCCATTGAAGGAGATGATTTCAGGGAAGGAATCTCTGCCATTATCTCTGTAAAGGTCCCTGAGCCTCAGTTTGAAGGTCAAACCAAAACCAAATTGGGTAACAGTGAAGTGATGGGTATTGTAGACACCACATTGAGTCGCGTCCTGGAAGCGTATTTAGAAGAAAATCCGCGCGATGCCAAAACGATTATTCAAAAAGTAATCTTGGCTGCACAAGCCAGAGCGGCCGCTAAGCGTGCCCGTGATATGGTGCAAAGAAAGAGTGTTTTAGTAGGAGGCGGATTGCCCGGTAAACTGGCAGACTGCTCTGAAAAAGATCCCGGCAAGTGCGAATTGTTTTTAGTCGAAGGAGATTCGGCAGGCGGTACAGCCAAGCAAGGAAGAGATCGTGCCTTTCAGGCCATTCTGCCGCTGCGTGGTAAGATCTTGAATGTGGAAAAAGCGATGGAGCATAAAATTTATGACAACGAGGAGATCCGAAACATGTTCACTGCCTTGGGTGTTAAAATCGGCACGAGTGAAGATGCGAAAGCGTTGGATATCTCTAAACTACGCTACCACAAACTCATCATCATGACCGATGCGGATGTGGATGGAAGCCACATCGCCACACTCATTCTTACATTTATTTTCCGTTATATGAAAGAGTTGGTGGAGCAAGGATGTGTGTACATCGCTCAGCCACCATTGTATTTGGTGAAAAAAGGAAAAGACCAGGAGTATGCATGGAACGATGAAGAAAGAAAAGCTCTGATTGCTCAGTTTGGTCAAGGAAAAGATGACAGTGTGACCATTCAACGTTACAAGGGTTTGGGAGAAATGAATGCAGAGCAATTGTGGGAAACCACCATGAATCCTGCTACCAGAACATTGAAACAGGTGACCATCGACAGCTTGACCAATGCGGATGGTGTATTCAGCATGCTCATGGGAGATGAAGTACCACCCAGAAGAGAATTTATTGAAAGCCATGCCAAATACGCCAAAATTGACGTGTAGTAAAATTTATTTGCTTATTGGGTACTCTTGATTTTTTTTTGTAGCTTGTATCCGAAGCAGATGCTTTAACCCATATTCATTAACAATAAATTTTAATCAAATGTCTAAAATGATCACAGCTTATTGCATGAAAACAAAAGAAAAAAACGTTCCCATGCAAGATGCAGTTATAACCAAAACCGCCCGTGGTGGCTACATGGCTCAAGGTCATGATGGTAAGGGAAACAAAATGACAACCATGCTGGGAGAAGCTGCCGCTTTACAAGCTGTAAAGGATGGCGTGGCTAAAAAAGCTTGGTAATACCGACATTTAATATTGAATACAAGCCGTTCTTTTGAACGGCTTTTTTATTGGACAGGATGGATGCGTTGATGCATTTTTTGCAAGAAGGTAAAAAGGTCTTGCATGTGACGAATGCTTTCTACAATGAGAATTCCATTTTTGCCAACTTGTTTTAAACGCGCTTGATTGGTTCCGGTTTGTAAAAAATGCAGAATGCCATTAAAGGTCTCACTTTGAAAATAGGCCGACTCAGGATTGCCTACAAAAAAGCACTTGAGTACATTGTTCTTAACCAGCATTTTTTCAAAACCCAATTCAACAGCCATTTTTCGACAACGAACCGTGGTAAATAAATCTTCCGCTTCGGGAGGAACCGGACCGAAGCGGTCGGTCAGTTCATCGTGAAATGTCACTAGGTCGGCTTCCGATTCGCAATTATCCAATCGAGCATACAGGCTCAATCGTTCTGTGATGCTCTCCACATACACATCAGGAATTAAAATTTCCAGATCGGTATCAATGGTGCAATCTTTTACAAAATCATCTTGCTGGCTGATTTCATCCTTAAATACCGTTTTGAATTCAGTTCGTTTGAGTTCCCGAATGGCCTCGTCCAGTATTTTCTGATACATTTCGAATCCTATTTCCGCAATGAATCCGCTTTGTTCTCCTCCCAGCATGTTGCCAGCGCCTCGAATATCCAAGTCGCGCATGGCTATTTGAAAACCGCTGCCCAAATCGCTGTATTGTTCCAGCGTACTCAATCTTTTTCTGCTGTCGGGAGGCAAGGTGCTCATGGGTGGTGCCAACAGATAACAAAATGCTTTCTTGTTGCTTCGTCCAACCCTTCCCCTCAATTGATGCAAATCGCTCAGCCCAAATTGGTGTGCGTTGTTGACGATAATCGTATTCACATTTGGAATATCAACACCGCTTTCCACGATGTTCGTGCAAACCAGTACGTCGTATTTCTTGTCCATGAAGTCCAGAATGGTGTCTTCCAGCCTGTCTCCTTCCATTTGGCCATGGGCAAAAGCAATGCTGATATCCGGACAAAGTCCTTGAATCAAACTTTTCATTTCGGCCAGTCCATTTACCCGATTGTGAATAAAGAAAACCTGACCGCCTCTTTCTATTTCGTAGTAAATAACATCCCGGATGGCATCTTCATTGAAGACCATGACTTCTGTTTCGATGGGTTGTCTGTTGGGTGGAGGCGTATTGATAATGCTCAAATCCCTGGCACCCATCAGGCTGAACTGAAGTGTCCTTGGAATGGGTGTGGCTGTGAGTGTCAAGGAGTCGACTGTGGTGCGAATTTGTTTTAATTTCTCCTTTGCCGCCACACCAAATTTCTGCTCTTCGTCAATGATCATTACACCCAGGTCTTTAAATTTTACTTCCTTTCCCAACAATGCATGGGTACCAATAATGATATCTATTTTACCTGCCTCTAATTTAGCCAGCGTTTCTTTTCTCTCTTTGCTCGATTTAAATCGGTTGACAAAATCTACGCTCACCGGAAAATCCCTCAATCGTTCTTTAAAAGTTTTGTAGTGTTGGTATGCCAAAATGGTAGTAGGTACCAATACAGCGGCCTGTTTACCGTCGCAGCAAGATTTGAAAGCAGCCCGAATGGCTATTTCTGTTTTTCCAAATCCTACATCTCCGCAAACCAGTCGATCCATGGGAGCTTCTTTTTCCATATCCCGCTTCACCTCTTCACTTGCTTTGGCCTGATCGGGGGTGTCCTCATAAATGAAACTGGCTTCCAGTTCTGTCTGGATATAATTATCCGGGCTGTGGGCAAATCCCTGAATATTTTTACGTTCAGCATACAACTTAATTAAATCGCTGGCGATGTCTTTGACTTGTTTTTTTGTTTTTTCTTTTAGCTTATTCCATACATCACTGCCCAATTTGTTCATTTTGGGAATGCTTCCTTCTTTTCCGCTGTATTTACTGATTTTGTGTAAAGACGAAATGTTTACATAGAGCAAATCGCCATCTTTGTATTGGATTCTTACCGCTTCTTGGATTCGTCCATTGGCCTCAATTTTTTGAAGCCCGCTGTATACGCCCACCCCATGATCGATGTGCGAAACATAATCGCCCGGCTGCAGCTCCCGAAGGGTTTTAAGGGTGAGGGCTTTGTTTTTGCTAAAGGCCTGTTTGACTTTGTATTTATGATAGCGTTGAAAAACCTGGTGGTCGGTATAGCAAACCACTTTGTTTTCGTTGTCGATAAATCCTTCATGTATGGACACAGGAATGGGTGTCACCTGCACATTGGCTTTCAAATCGGTAAAGATGCTGTGCAGGCGTTCCAGTTGTTTTGGATTTTCAGCAAACAGAAAGATATTGTATTGTTGGGCCTCATATGACTGTAGGTTTTCAATCAGCAGGTCGAATTGTCTGTTGAAAGCCGGCTGGGCTTGTGTGGAAAAGGCAAGTTGACATTGGTTATTTTGTTCGGTTGACAGACCGGTTTTTTGCATCCATTCCACGACGTGCCTGCTGGTCAGTTCTTCTTCTAAAACCGATAAGCTGATAAAGTCGTCTTTGTGTACAGTGGGTTTGTTATGGATTTCGGTTGTGTCTTCCGGTTCAGGCAGGGCCTCAGGCGATGCCTGAACGTATTGTAAAAAAACATCCAGGTTTTCTTCTTCCTGAACTATTTTCTCCTTTATGAAGCGGGCGTCTTGCAACCACACAACTGTTTGTTCAGGTAAAAATTCGAGCAGTGATACTTTCTCTCCGGTTTCAAATTGAGTTTCAATATTCGGGATAATGGTCACCTGCAGGAGTTTTCGCTCGCTCAATTGTGTCTCAGGATCAAATATTCGAATGCTGTCCACTTCATTTCCAAATAATTCCAATCGATACGGTCGCTCATTTCCATAAGAGTAAATATCAACAATGCCACCCCTCACGGCAAACTGTCCGGGTTCGTATACAAAATCCGTTCTCACAAATCCGTTGTCCACAAATTTTTGGAGCATGGCTGTCACATCGAGCACATCGGCTTGTTTGATGCGAATGATGTTTTCGGAAAGGGTTTTGGAAAGGACCACTTTTTCAAACAGTGCTTCTGGGTAGGTAATGATTATTTTTTTGTTCCCCCCGGCGGCGATCTTACTCAAGGCTTCCGTACGGAGCATGACGTGGCTGCTGTTCAGCAGGCGATAATTCTTTTTATTCTTGAACGAAGAAGGGAAATAAAAAACATCTAAGGCGTTGGTGATGTTTTCGAGTGTATTGTGGCAATAGGCGGCTTCTTCCGCATCCCTGACCACAATCAGGTGATTGCTTTGCGCCATGAGTTCGTGCTGGTAAACAGACGCTATTAAAAATTGAACTGCGCTTCCTTGTAGTCCGGACAGTTTGATTTGTTGGGGCGAGGACATAGTGAGCCTGTTCGCTATCTGAAAACAGCGGGGGTCGTTGTGGTACACACGCATCAACACGTCCAGGTTCATCTCTCGGGTATTAATTCCTGTCACAGAAGCATCAAAGATGCCTTTTCGTCTGCAAAGATACGAGCCAATGCTACATTTATTTGTATTCTTTTGTATCTTACTTGAAATAATCACTATGGCTTTGCAACCCTGGCAAAAAGGTACTGTTGTTGGCATAGATTTTGAAACGCCTGATACCAAGCGATTCAGGATCAAGGCAACGGATTTGCCTGTTTTTGATTTTGTACCGGGCCAATTTGTAACGCTCGACTTGCCCATTGATGAAAAGCCTAACAAGAGATGGCGAAGTTACTCCATTGCTTCCTGGCCTGATGGTACCAATGAGTTTGAATTGTTGATTG
>CAZCCN010000053.1:599-9486 GCA_964497085.1 uncultured Ferruginibacter sp. | reverse complement strand
GACGATATATTTTATCAGCAGCGGGTTCGTACAAACTTTCTGCATCGGCCGGATCGCTGGCATGAACAAATTTGCTTTCCACTACCCAAATGCTTACGCCTTCTTGCCGACGGGTGTATACATCGCGGGCGTTTTCAATGGCCATGGCGGCATCGGCCGCATGCAAACTGCCCACGTGTTTGTGGTCCAGTCCTTGTTTACTGCGAATGAAAACCTCCCACAATGGCCAGCCTTGTTCGGCTGGATTGCTTGATGGAGGGGCGCTCCCAACATGTTCTTCAGGTATATCTCCGTAAAAAAACTTTCTGATTTGAATATGCATAATGAACGAGTATTAAATGATTCAATAATGATTAGGCCACTTTAGCGATGCTGCGCAACCGCTTTTTTTCTGCATATGCCAACGCAGCAGCTCTTACCCAGGCGCCTTCCTCATGGGCTTTTCTTCTGGCATTCAGCCGCTGCTTGTTGCAAGGGCCATTGCCTTTCACCACATCCCAGAATTCGGTCCAGTTGATGTCGCCAAAATCATAATGTTGTCTTTTTTCATTCCACTTCAAGGCAGGATCGGGCAAGGTCATGCCCAACAATTTCACCTGTTCGGCAATCATGTCCACAAACTGCTGGCGGAGTTCGTCATTTGTTTTTCGTTTGATTTTCCATTTCATGCTTTGGTCGCTGTTGGTGCTTTCGCTGTCTTTGGGACCAAACATCATGAGGCTGGGCCACCACCAACGATTGATGGCATCCTGACACATGGCTCTTTGCGCTTCGGTTCCTTTGCTCATGACCAACAAGGATTCAAACCCCTGACGCTGATGAAAACTTTCTTCTTTGCAAATACGCACCATCGCTCTTGCATACGGACCATAGGAGGTTCTGCAAAGCATTACCTGGTTGAGAATGGCCGCGCCATCCACCAACCAACCCACAGCGCCCATATCGGCCCAGGTGAGTGTAGGATAATTGAAGATGGAAGAATATTTTGCTTTCCCGCTGTGCAGGTCATCGATCATTTGTTCCCGGCTCGTGCCAAGGGTTTCCGCTGCTGCATACAAATACAATCCGTGCCCTGCTTCGTCCTGCACTTTTGCAATCAGGATGGCTTTTCTTTTTAAAGAAGGCGCCCGGCTGATCCAGTTGCCTTCGGGCAACATGCCCACCACTTCGCTGTGCGCGTGCTGGCTGATTTGTCGCAGGTTCGTTTTGCGGTAGGCATCCGGCATCCAGTCGCGCGGTTCAATTTTTCGCTCCTGGTCTATTTTTTCCTGAAACTTTTTTTCCAAATCGTACAATTCCATGTGTCAGTGTTTTAAACGTTGGGTATTTTATTTGCTGTCAAAATCAATGATGATGTTTTCGCTTGTCGGATGCGCCTGGCAGGTTAGAATAAATCCCTGTGCCACTTCTTCAGGCTCCAGTGCATAATTCACATCCATGGATACTTCTCCTTGTACCAGTTTTGCCCTGCAGGTACAGCAAACGCCGCCCTTACAAGCATAGGGCAAATCGGCACCTCTTTGCAAAGCTGCATCTAAGATGCTTTGTCCTTTGTAGGCGAGGTCGAAATCCATGGATCGTCCGTCCAGCTGAATGGTAATTTTGCTCGTCGGACCCTGCTCGGTGATGAGATGGGTGTCTGTTTCTTTTTTCGTTTGTACCTGACCGGTAGTAGTAAACAACTCAAAATGAATGGAGGTGGCAGGCAGTCCTTTTGCCAGCAGAAAATCCTTTGCGGCAAAAATCATCGATTCGGGTCCGCATAGATAGACTGCGTTCATGTCTGTGTATGGAATGATTTTTTCAAAGGCCGATAATTTTTCGGAATCGATTCTGCCATATAATACGGTGGCGTCCATTTTTTCCTGGCTCAATACATTGATGAACGTGAAGCGGTTCATGTATTGGTTTTTCAATGCTTCCAGTTCTTCAAAGAAAATGATGGACCCACGGTTTTTGTTTCCGTACAACAAGGTGAATGCACTGTCCGGTTCCTGGTGCAAGGTATGTTTGATGATTGAGAGAATCGGGGTGATGCCGCTACCGGCTGCAATGGCGAGGTATCGTCCATGGCCCTTTTCCTGCAAGTGAGCATTGAACCTGCCCGTTGGTGGCATGACTTCGATTGTATCGCCCGCCCGCAACGATTCGTTGGCATAAGCAGAAAACAAACCACCGGGTACTTTTTTGATGGCAACCGTCAGTGTTTTTTCGTGCGGTGCCTGGCAAATCGAATACGACCTTCTTACCTCCGCGCCGTTGATGTTTGCTTTGAGCGTGATGTTTTGTCCTTCTTTGTATTGAAAAATTGCTTGCAACGATTCGGGCACGTCCAGACACACCGACACACAATCGGGTGTTTCTTTCCGAATTTGTTTGATGCGCAGCGAATGAAAATGTATGGCCATGTTTGTGTACTTGTGTGTAAATTTTAACGAACCAAACCGGTTAACAAATGGTTCACCATGTTGTTTTCCAATTCGGTCAGGTCGATGTTGTTTTTATGGCTCTGCCAAAATTCCAATCCCCGTACAGCCGACAAAATGGTGTGCACCGCTATGGATGGATGCACCGGTTTGATTTCTCCTGCTGCGATGCCGGCTTCTACCATTCGCACCAATTCCTGTTCGTAATTTTTTCTTTGTTGTAAAAAATCGGAGAGAAAAGGATTTTTCAATTGTTTCCATTCATGGTTGGCGACAAACACTTCGTCGTATGCGTGCACCATCATGCGAATGTGAAACCGGATGATTTGTTCCAGTTGTTGCACCGGTGTGCTCGATTGTCCTGCTACGCGCTGCAATTGTTCCATAAACTCATGGGCCACCGCAAAACAAATGTTTTCGAGCAATTCGTTTTTGGATCCGATGTGGTTGTACAAACTCGGCGCTTCCACACCAATGCGTTCGGCCAGTTCGCGCATGGATGTCCCTGCAAAACTTTTTTGCCGGAACAAGGAAGCCGCCTGCCGGATGATGGCTTCTTTTCGGGTACCGTTGGCAGTAACTGGAATTTTAGACATAAATATTATATTATCCTTGCAGGCAGGGCAATACAAAACTAACACTTATTAGTTTTTTAACACAAAATATTCTGGTTGAGGGGGGAAATAAGCCTAAAAACTACTTAACTTCTTCGTAATCAATGTATTCGCTGCTGGATGGGGGATTCTTTTTTGGGGCATCGGGCTGGGGCCGATTGTATGCATCGCGCTGATTTTCACGGAGTTGTTCCTCTATTTGGCTCATTTTCCGCTTTACCTGGCGGGTGGCCTGGTAGATGGGAATCACAAAATTAAAGATGAATTGAAAGAGTATATATAATACAAATAACTCTATAAGAAGGCGTATCATGCCACAAAGGTAGCCACCACTTTCTTGATTTCATTGTTAAATTTTAAGGGGGTCGGCGCCTCGTCTTTTGGCTGTTTGCCCAAATGGGCGTATATTTGCTCTTGAAATCAGGACACAATCGAAGGGAACGGAATCGTTCCCTTCTTCTTTTTATCAACATGAGCAGCACGACACAGATAGAAATCGTTGAAAAATTATTGGCTCCTTTGCTGGAGGGGGATATTTTTTTGGTGGAGATCAAGGTAAAGCCAATCAACAATTTTAAAATATACCTGGATGCCGACAGCGGCCTGGGGATTGAGAAATGCATCAAAATCAACCGCGCGCTGTACAAGCAAATGGAAGAAATGGGCTTGTACCCAGACGGAGATTTTTCATTGGAGGTTTCCAGCCCTGGCATCGATGAGCCTTTAAAGCTGCACCGACAATATGTAAAAAACATTGGCCGGTCGGTGGAAGTGACGATGCAGGACGGCACCAAAAAGGAAGGCAAGCTGACCGCAGCAGATGAGCAGTTCATTCACATTGAGTATACCGAAGGGAAAGGCAAAAAAGCCGTTGTGCACCAATTGCCCATTTCTTTTTCAGATATCAAACAAACAAAAGTTCTCATAAAATTTTAATTAACACAAAAACCCCCGCCGGTGGGGACCCCGATTTTCGGGAAACAATCCGGAGCGGCATATGGCAAGCATTAACTTGATTGAATCGTTTCAGGAGTTTAAAGACGCAGAAAACATTGATCGTCCTACCCTGATGAAAGTAATGGAAGATGTTTTCAAAACTTTGATCCGTAAAAAATACGGCAGTGACGAAAACTTCGACGTCATCGTGAATGACCAAAAAGGTGACCTGGAAATTTTTCGCAGGCGCACCATTGTAGACGACGATGATTTGTACAACACCCTCACAGAAATTGAGTACAAAGACGCCATCAAAATTGAGCCTGACTACCAGGTAGGCGAAGAACTGTACGAAGAAGTGGACATCCAGAAGGAATTTGGCCGCCGCGCTATTTTGGCGGGTAAACAAACACTCGCTGCGCGGATCAACGATCTTAAAAAGAATATTTTAATCAAAAAATACGAAGACCGCATTGGTGAAATTGTGAGCGGTGAAGTATACCAGGTTTGGAAAAAAGAAGTATTGATTTTGGACGAAGACGGCAATGAAATGTTGTTGCCCAAGTCTGAGCAGATTCCGAGCGACTATTTCAAAAAAGGCGAATCGGTTCGTGCGGTGGTGAAAAAAGTAGAATTGAAAAACAGCCAGGCGGTGATTATTTTGTCACGTACCAGTCCTTCTTTCTTAGAGAAATTGTTAGAGATTGAAGTGCCTGAAATATTTGATGGCCTGATTGTGGTGAAGAAAATTGTAAGGGATCCGGGAGAAAGAGCGAAAGTAGCCGTAGAAAGCTATGACGACAGAATTGATCCAGTGGGCGCTTGCGTGGGTATGAAAGGAAGCCGTATCCATGGTATTGTGCGCGAATTGAAAAACGAGAACATCGACGTCATCAATTATACCACCAATATTCAATTGCTGATTCAACGTTCGTTGACACCCGCTAAAATCACCAGCATCGATTTGAATACCGAAACCCATCATGCCAAAGTGTATCTGAAGCCCGACCAGGTTTCATTGGCGATTGGCCGCAGGGGCGCCAACATCAAACTGGCTTGTGAATTAACCGGCTATGAAATTGATGTGTTCCGCGACAACGAAGGCGAGGAAGAAACCTTCGACATTGATTTGGAAGAATTCAGCGACGAAATCGAATCTTGGATCATTGACGAATTGAAACGCGTGGGTTGTGACACCGGCCGTTCCGTGTTGGATTTGACACCGGAAGAACTCGAGCGCAGAACCGATTTGGAAAAAGAGACGATTACCGAAGTAAGAAGAATCTTGCAGGAAGAATTTGAAAAAGAATAATTCAGCTGACTGCAATCATTTAATACCTAACACCATTTCCGCATCTTTTGATGCATCATTAAAAAAAGAGAATGTCAGAAGCAAATACACCCAGGATGATGGCTGCGGCCAAGGAGTTTAACATCGGCACCCACACGCTGATTGAATTCCTTGTGTCCAAAAACTTTAATGTAGACGACCTTAAGCCATCGTCCAAACTTACCGAGGCCATGTACCGTGTACTGCAATCGGAATTCCAGCAGGACAAAGCCGCCAAGCAAAAAGCCGAGCAGCTGGACCTGCCCAAAACCGGTGGCACCGAAGGCAAAAAGAAAAAGGACGAAGAAGATCTTTCTATCAAAAAGAAAGAAGAGAAGCCCAAGAAAGCAACAGAAGAACCGGCCGAAGAAGGGGAAGCAAAAACCACCAAAAAGAAAAGCGCCGTCACCAAGATTGACGCACCTGAACTAGAGGGTCCTAAAGTGCTGGATAAAATTGATCTGGATGCCATCGACTCTTCTACGCGTCCAAAAAAAGGCAAAAAAGCAGCGGCTGCATCCGAGGAACCGGCGTCGTCTAGCGTTGGCAAAGAAACCCCTGCACCGGAACCAACCCCCGATGCACAGGCGACCATCGAAAACATTCAGGCCGACAAATTAACCGGACCTAAAATTTTGGGTAAGATCGATTTGCCTGTTGACAGCGATACCCGTCCGAAAAGGGAATCTGCCGAAGAAAAACAAAAGCGCAAGCGCATCCCCATTCAAAAGAAAGGGGTTCCGGCACAGCAAGATGATCGTGGTGGCAGACCCGCCCCAGGAGGCAACCGCTTCCAGCGCCCGACAACGGGAACGGGTGGACGCAGAGAAGAAAAAATCATCGATGCCAAAGAAATCCAAGAAAAATTAAAACAAACCCAGGCCAAACTGGCCGGTTCGGGCGGAAGGGGCAAGAGCCTGAAAGCCAAATACCGCAAAGCCAAGCGCGAAGAGATGGCCGAACAAATGGGCGAAGCCGGTGCAGAAAACAACAAGCTGCAGGTAACCGAATTTATTTCGGTGAGCGAACTGGCGGGCTTGATGGATGTGAGCTTTGCAGATGTGATCAGCAAGTGTATGAGCCTGGGCATCATGGTATCGATCAATCAGCGTTTGGAAGCAGACGTGATTGAGCTGGTCGCCAGTGAATTCAATTACGAAGTAGAATTTATAGGCGTAGATGATGCGGCCGAACTGGAAGTAGAAGAGGAAGAAGACAGTCCTGAAGACCTGGTGCCGCGTCCGCCGATTGTGACCATCATGGGTCACGTAGACCACGGTAAAACCTCTTTGCTCGATTACATCAGAAATACCAACGTGATTGCCGGAGAGGCGGGTGGGATCACCCAGCACATCGGTGCCTACGAGGTAACCCTGAAAGACGGCCGTGCTATTACCTTCCTGGATACACCGGGTCACGAAGCGTTTACGGCTATGCGTGCCCGTGGTGCCAAAGTAACGGACATTGCCGTGATTGTGGTGGCAGCGGATGATGCGGTGATGCCTCAAACCAAGGAGGCCATTTCGCATGCGCAGGCGGCCAGCGTGCCGATGATCTTTGCCATCAATAAAGTAGACAAGGATGGTGCCAATCCGGAAAAGATTAAAGAGCAACTGGCTACCATGAATATTTTGGTAGAAAGCTGGGGTGGTAAATTCCAGAGTCAGGAAATCAGTGCGAAGAAAGGTATGAATATTGACTTGTTGCTTGAAAAAATATTGCTGGAAACCGACATCCTTGAATTAAAAGCCAATCCAAACAAACAAGCTTCCGGTACCATCATTGAAGCATCTTTGGACAAAGGGCGCGGCTATGTGGCTACCATTCTGGTACAAAACGGCACCCTGCGTCAGGGCGACATGATTGTATCGGGCCAATACTTTGGTAAAGTAAAAGCCATGTACAACGAGCGGAACCAGCGCGTGGAAGAAGCGCCCCCCTCCACTCCGGTATTGATCCTGGGCTTGAACGGGGCACCACAAGCAGGTGAAACTTTCAAAGTATTCGAAGATGAAGCCGACGCAAGAGAAACGGCGTACAAGCGCGGACAGATTTTGCGCGAACAGGGTATGCGTGCGAAGAAACACATTACCCTCGATGAAATCGGTCGTCGTTTGGCACTGGGCAACTTTAAAGAACTGAACGTAATCATCAAAGGTGACGTGGATGGTTCGGTGGAAGCCCTGAGCGATTCATTGCAAAAACTGAGCACCGAAGAAATTGTGGTGAAAGTGATCCACAAAGCGGTGGGTGCGATTACCGAAAGTGATGTCACGCTGGCCAATGCGTCCGATGCCATCATCATTGGTTTCAACGTGCGTCCTTCGATGCAAGCCGCCAGACTGGCCGAGAATGAATCCATTGAAATTAAATTGTATTCTATCATCTATAACGCCATCGAAGAAATCAGAAGCGCGATGGAAGGTATGTTGGAACCCACGGTGGAGGAGAAAATCCTGGCCAATGTGGAGATCAAGGAAACCTATCGCTTCGACAAAGCAACCGTGGCCGGTTGTCAGGTACTCGATGGAAAAATTGCCCGCAACAACCGCATCCGACTGGTCCGCGACGGCATTGTAATCTTTACCGGCGAACTCGGCAGCTTGAAGCGTTTCCGCGACGATGCCAAAGAAGTGACGTCGGGCATGGAGTGCGGATTGGTGATCAGAAACTACAATGACATTAAAGTGGGTGATATTGTGGAGGCGTTTGAGGAAGTGGAAGTGAAGAGGACGCTGTAAACGTTTAGGGCGTTTAAAATGTTTAACAAGTTTAAAACGTTTAATGGGTTAATTTTCCAACTTGTTCAACCCCCTGAAACATTTGAAACCTCTGAATCCATTCTAAAAAGAAATCATGAAAAAAAACATCCTACTCATACTTTCTCTCACTGTATCGTTGGCGGCTTTTGCGCAGCCTAAAAAAGTGGTGGCCGACAAGATCATTGCGGTGGTGGGGAATAAGATTATTTTAAAGAGCGATATCGACAACAGCTTGCTGGATATGCAGCGACAAGGCATTGAACTGCCGCCGAATGCTGCTTGTTTGAGTTTGGAGCAGGCGCTCAGTGTAAAAGCCCTGGTGTTGCAAGCTGAAAAAGATTCCTTGCCCGTCACCGAAGAAGAGATTGATGCCGACATTGACAACCGCATTCGTTATTTCATTACCCAGTACGGATCAAAAGACGAAGTGGAAAGACTGGCCGGAAAATCCCTGTATCAATTGAAAGAAGATTTTAAAGAGGGTATTCGCGACCAGAAACTAGCCACTGCCATGCGCAATAAAATTGTGGAAGGCATCAAGATTACGCCCAACGAAGTAAAAGCCTATTTCGAAACCATTCCATCTGATAGCCTGCCGTATTACGAAACCGAAGTTGAGATTGGACAGGTGTTGTTGTATCCAAAAGCCAGCCGCGATGCCGAAGAATATTGCATCGAACAATTGGCCGATTACAAAAGGCAAATTGAAAGTGGTAAAAAAGATTTTGCCACCGTGGCTTCTGTGTATTCAGAAGATCCGGGCAGTAAAGACCGCGGGGGTAGGTACGAAGTGAACAGAAATCAGAAGGACCTGGATCC
>CAZCCN010000053.1:0-589 GCA_964497085.1 uncultured Ferruginibacter sp. | reverse complement strand
GCTGGCGAAAGCCTTTACCTTAAAACCCGGTCAGGTATCCAGTCCGTTCAAAACAAGATTTGGTTACCATATTATTCAATTGGTGAGCAGGGCCGGAGACGATGCCGTGGTGAGGCATATTTTGAAAATACCACAAGTCACCCAGGTTGAAATGAAGGAAGGGTATCAGAAACTCGATTCTGTGCGTGCGAAGCTGATTGCGGGCACCATGGATTTTGGCACCGCCGTGTCTCGTTATAGTGATGACGATGCGAGTAAGTTTACGGGCGGTATGCTGCAAGGAAAAGACGGCTCTTTTTTAACCATTGATCAATTGGACAAAGACCTGGTGCTGATGTGGAAAGAATTGGCGGTGGGCGAATATTCCAAGCCGGTTGACTACACCGATGAACGCGGTAAAAAAGGCGTGCGCCTCATTTATTTGAAAAATAAATCTGAACCGCACAGGGAAAACCTAAAGGACGATTACAACCGAGTGGCCCAACGCGCCATTGAACAGAAAAAGGAAGATGCGCTCGAAAAATGGTTTGACACCAAGATCAAGAATTATTACATCATGATCGATGCAGATTACAGAAAATGCGATGTG
>CAZCCN010000052.1:0-9510 GCA_964497085.1 uncultured Ferruginibacter sp. | reverse complement strand
GATGGCATCAAAATTTTACCCGAAGTGGCAGTTTCGGGAACGGCCGTAGCCGATTTGTTTGCATTTGAAGAAGACTGGATTTATGAAATTGGTTTGACCCCCAACCGCATGGACGCCATGAGCCACTTGGGTGTTGCCAAAGATGTATGCGCCTATTTATCTTATCACCATAAACAACCCACAGCGGTTCGATCTCCCTATACCGCCGACTTTGCGGCGAACCTTTCAGGAGCGTTGATCAAGGTTTCGGTTGAAAACAGCCAGGCTTGCAAACGATACTGTGGCGTATTGATTGAAAACATTTCCATTGCTGAAAGTCCTGCTTGGCTGCAGCAACACCTGAAAAGCATCGGCTTACAACCCATCAACAACATTGTCGATATCACGAATTTTGTCCTGCACGAAACAGGCCAACCCTTGCATGCTTTTGATGCAGCAAAAATTAAAGGCAATGCAATCGTAGTTAAAAATGCTTCAGAAGGACAACTTTTCGCAACCCTAGACGGTAAAGAAAGAAAGCTCCAGGCGCAGGACTTGATGATCTGCCATGCGGAGGAAGCGATGTGCATCGCTGGCGTGTATGGTGGCAAAGACAGCGGTGTACAGGCAACCACTACCGCTATTTTTCTGGAAAGTGCGTTTTTTGATGGCGGATCTATCCGAAAAACTTCGCTGTTCCATGGATTGAGAACCGATGCTGCCACACGTTTCGAAAAAGGAGTTGACATCAGCAATACCATGCAGGCCTTGTATCGGGCTGCTCAATTGATACTAGAAATTACCGGTGGTAAAATAGCCGGTGGATGGGTGGATTGGTATCCACATCCAATGGAAAAGAAAAAAGTGGTTTTGACCGCTGAATACTTGAAAAAATTAAGCGGAAAAGATTATCCATTGTCTGATGTACAAAATATTTTGGTAGCGCTGGGTTTTGATATCCTGCAAGCCACCGACACCGCGTTGGAACTGGCTGTTCCCCATGCAAAACCGGACATCAGCATTCCTGCAGATATTATAGAGGAAATCATGCGCATAGACGGATTGGACAACATCATCATTCCTACGAGCATCCGCATCACGCCTTCGGTAGAGAAAGACAACCGGAAATTTTTACTTAAAGAAAAAACAGCGAACAACTTAGTAGGGTTAGGTTTTTATGAAATCTTCACCAACAGCATTAGCAACCATTCGTTTTATACAGACAAGGTTTTGCAGCGTTCGGTAAAAATGATGAACAGCCTGAGCAATGAACTCGACATCTTAAGGCCTGAGCTGATTCAAAGCGGATTGCAAGTCATTGCCCACAACCTCAACCGTAAGAACAACCAGCTGCGTCTGTTTGAATTTGGAAAAACATATTCGACAGGGAGCCATTCTGATTACATGGAATCGAATCATCTTTGTGTGTATGTGAGCGGAAACCTGCAGGAAACTGGCTGGCATACACCATCTAAAAAAGCTGATTTCTACTATATCAAAGGCATTGCTCAAAACATCCTGACATTGCTTGGATTAAACCATGCATCAACAAGTGACTCAACCGATGAACAACTAGCTGCAGCCTTGCAAATTGTCATTGGAGACAAAGTGATTGGCCGCATGGGGGAAGTTTGTCAATCCTTGTTGCAACAATTTGATGTCAAACAGCCCGTATTCTATTTGGAATTGGACTGGGATGCAATTGCGGCATACCCGGCAACCCCCATCCGATACAAAGAGATCTCTAAGTTTCCATCCGTGAACAGAGACCTTGCGGTATTGGTGGATAAAAATGTTTCCTATTCTCAAATAGAGCAGATAGCTTTATCCAGTAAAATAGACCAATTGACTTCCGTACAACTGTTCGATGTGTTTGAAAGCGACAAATTGGGAACAGGCAAAAAATCAATGGCGGTCAGCTTTACGTTTTTAGATGAAAACAAAACCCTGACCGATAAGGAAATTGACGGATTCATGCAAACCATCACCAAAGGTTTGGCTAAACACATCCAAGCAGAAATCAGAAAATAAGCATTCTATTGCAAGTTATTGAATCTCATATCAGCCGCATTCAGTCTAAGCTTCAGGCCCTGCTCAAGAAGCATGCTGCCCTGCTGAAAGAGCGCGAACAACAACAAGTACTGATTGCAAAACTGCAACAAGAACAAGCAGCCAAAGACAACAAGATTCGGTTACTGGAAGAACAGCAACACATACTTAAATCTGCTGCTGGCAACTTAAATAGTGCTGATAAAAAAGCCTTTGAGCAGACCATCGCGAAGTACATCCGTGAAATTGATAAATGCATCGCCCTGCTGAGCGAATAAACCGCCCCAATCATGAGCAAGGAATTAATTCCCATCAATATTGTCATTGCCGATAGAACCTACCGAATCAAAACCCATGCGGAAGATGAAGAAGTGGTTAGAAAAACAGTGAAATTGATCAACGACAAAGTGCTTGAGTTCAAAACCCAGTTTGCCGGCAAGGACATGCAAGATTACATTGCTATGGTCATCATTTGGTACGCTACCCAAACCGCTGGAGGCAATCAATCATCCGTTGCCCTTGAGCAGGTGGCCGAAAGCCTCAAAAAACTCGAGGGACAACTGGATCAATCCCTCTAAAGAATGATTTTCAGCATCCTCATCGACCGCGTGCCGGCATTTTAGGTTCAACGATTCCTATTTTTTGGGGTCCAACTTCCAACAAAATTCTTATCTTCGCAAGGCAAACCGTCTTACTCAATTAACAGAGGCAGATAGCATGTATTTTATTGTGAATCAGATAAAAACAACAACATTTCATGGAACCTACTATACTTTCCATCATCATAGGTGTGAGCTCACTTGTTGTGGGCACCATCCTGGGTAAAGTCTTCTTTGCCAAAAACACCAAAAAAGCAGTTGAAGAGGCCGCTTTAGAAGCCAAAAAAATCATTGCAGAAGGCCAACTACAGGCAGAAACACTCAAAAAAGAAAAGCTGCTTGAAGCCAAGGAGAAATTTGTCCAATTAAAGGCAGACCACGACAGGGATGTGTTGCAACGCACACAAAAACTGAACGAATCCGAAAACCGGGCGAAGCAAAAAGAGCAAAGCATCAGCCAAAAGGAAGCCAACCTAGACAAGCAAATCAAAGAAAACGAAGGCATTCGTGAAAACTTGAATCGCCAGATTGAAATTGTCAATAACAAGCGCACGGAACTCGAGAAACACCAGGAAGAACACATTCGTCGGCTGGAAAAAGTTGCCGGACTTTCTGCAGAAGACGCAAAAGCACAATTGATTGAAAGCCTGAAACAGGAAGCGCAAACCAAGGCCATTGGCATTCAACAAGAAATCATCGAAGAAGCCAAACAAAAGGCCAATAAGGAAGCGCGCAAGATTGTGATCCAAACCATTCAACGAACGGCCGCTGAACAAGCCATTGAAAATTCCATCACCGTATTCAACTTGGAAAGTGATGAAATCAAGGGGTCTATCATTGGAAGGGAAGGAAGAAACATTCGTGCCATTGAAGCCGCTACAGGCGTGGATTTGATTGTGGACGACACCCCCGAAGCAATCGTATTGTCTTCATTTGATCCATTGCGTAGAGAAGTAGCCCGTCTTTCTTTGCAGCGATTGGTGTCTGACGGCAGGATCCACCCAGCCAGAATTGAAGAAGTGGTTGAAAAAACCAAACGTCAACTCGATGACCAAGTCATGGAGATTGGTGAAAGAACAGTGATGGAATTGGGTGTTCACGGATTGCACAAAGAATTGATCAGAATGGTGGGGCGCATGCGCTTCCGTTCATCATATGGCCAAAACCTACTCATGCACAGCCGCGAAACCGCAAACCTTTGCGCCATCATGGCTTCTGAGTTGGGCATGAATCCCAAGTTGGCGAAACGGGCAGGCCTGTTGCACGATATTGGTAAAGTGCCGGACGAGGAAACAGAATTGAGTCACGCATTATTGGGCGCGAAACTGGCAGAAAAATACGGCGAAAACCCAGCTGTGGTGAACGCGATTGGTGCGCACCACGATGAAATGGAAATGAAATATGTGATTTCTCCCATCATCCAGGCCTGCGACGCGATCAGTGGTGCCAGACCTGGCGCCAGAAGAGAGATCATGCAACAATACATCCAGCGGATCAAAGACCTGGAGAACCTAGCTATGGGGTACCAGGGCGTGGAGAAAGCCTATGCCATACAGGCAGGCAGAGAATTGAGGGTGATCGTAGAAGCCGACAAGGTTTCTGACAGCGACAGCGATAAGCTGAGTTTTGAAATTGCCCAGAAAATACAAGAAGAAATGACCTTCCCGGGACAGATTAAAGTAACGGTGATTCGGGAAAAGCGGGCCGTGAACATCGCCCGATAGGATATTTATAATTAATTGAAAATGAATAAGCTACAGATGAAAATTTGTAGCTTATTTTGTTTCTGAAAGACCGCTTGTTGCGTTTGAAAAAAGGTCAAATAGACAACCAAAATACTTTCAAACTTTTCAAGCATAAACTTTAGATTTTAAACTTTTCTACCTACCTTTGCCGTCCGTTAAAAAGATACACGTATGAACGCAATTGATTTTGTTCACGAGCAGTTGACAAAGAAACCAACGCTTCCGGCTTTTAAAGCAGGTGACAACATTACCGTAAATTATAAGATTATAGAAGGCAACAAGGAACGTATCCAGAGTTTCAAGGGAGACGTGATCAAGTGCCAAGGAACTGGTTCTACCGCTACGTTCACTGTTCGCAAAATCAGCGATGGTGTAGGTGTTGAGCGTCTATTCCCTGTCTACTCGCCTAACATTGAGAGTGTCGTATTGAACAAAGTGGGCCGTGTAAGACGTGCCAAACTGTATTTTTTGCGTGAAAGAAGTGGTAAGAGTGCTCGTATCAAGGAGAAGAGAATGGCGGTTGCTGCGAAGTAAGATTAGATACCCAACGAATGAATATTAAAAGAGAGAATGTATTCTCTCTTTTTTTGTGAATGGAACTTGTTAATTTTTGATCGCCTGCGTTCTAAAAGCCAACTGATGCAATAAATTCGCCTATCTTTGTTACATAAATCACAACTTATGTATTCAACACTATCATCTACATTACTGCTTTCTATGCCGGGTGGCAGCGAATGGCTGTTGGTTATCTTGGCTTTGCTATTGTTTTTTGGGGGAAAGAAAATTCCTGAATTAATGAGAGGCGTGGGCAGAGGTATCAGAGAGTTCAATGATGCCAAAAACAATGTGAAGAATGAGATTGAAGAGGGCATGAAAGAAAAAGACGCGAAATAAACCTAGATCAGAATCTCTCTACATATTTGTCGGCCGAAGTGTACTGTCTCTCATGCTTTTGAGTAGATAACCAGCACACTTCGGCTTTTTCAATATTATACAGGTCGTTATTGATGCCATGATGCAAAAAGAAAGATACGCGTACTGCTTGGGGGCTTTTTTATCCTTGCTAACCTTTTCTACAGAAGGGAACCCTCATGTGCAAGACAAAAACACCCTTTGGTTGCCAAAGGATACCATTGTGTCACCCCAGGCCCCCTTATCGACGCTGGTAATAGACGAAATTGTTCAATCCAAGCAGTCTCCCGACAAGGAGAAAGTGCAACTGGTGAGTGCATACACCCAATATGGTTTTAAAAACCTTTTCAAACAATTTAGCTACAATTCCACCTTGTCGTATGGCTCACAAATCAATCCCCACGCAGAGCTGTATATGCAGGATTATCTTCGACTGCACCAAAAAAAATTGATCAACATGAAGGGATGGGCGATTCCTTATTTCAATTTGATTGACCAAATATTTAGACAATACGGACTTCCAACCGAACTCAAATACCTTGCTGTGATTGAAAGCAGCCTGCAAACAAAAGCCACCAGCTGGGTAGGCGCCGCAGGTCCTTGGCAATTCATGCCAGCTACCGGAAGAATATATGGCTTAACCATTACACACCAAAACGACGAACGCAGAGACTATTTTAAAAGCACCCACGCCGCTGCAAGATTTCTATTGAGTTTATACCGAGAATTTAACGATTGGCTCTTGGTCATTGCTGCTTACAATGGGGGTAGTGAAAATGTGAAGAAAGCCATTCGAAAAAGCGGAGGCACCGATTTTTGGCGACTGCAATATTATCTTCCGAGAGAAAGCCGGAACCACGTAAAAAAATTCATCGCCACGCATTATGTAATGGAAACAGGATTGCAGGAAACCAAAGGATTGGCATTTTATGATCCTGCGGCAAAACCAAAAGAAGGATTGGTGTTGGATGGGAAAGAATGCATACAACAAAGCATTTCAGGAAAATACATTGGAGCGGTCATTGCCAAAAACATCTCTCTGGAAGTCTCTTTATTCAACCGATATAATCCTGCATTTGATCAGACCATCAGCCAAGATGGAACATATAATTTACGATTGCCTGAAACAAAAATGAAACTGTTTAATGAACACAAATACCAAATTCTGGAAGAATGTGTTCAATTCCTGCTCAACGAAAGCCCACCAGCAAGCAAAAAATAGATATTTCGGCTAGGCATTCAAGATGTGAAGAATGGCGGAGGCCTTTAAAAGACACTCCTCATATTCCAGAAATGGATCACTTTTACTGGTGATACCGCTGCCAACTTTGAAAGAAAGTTTTTTATCGGCAGCTTGATAAAACAAGCTTCGGATAACCACATTGAAATCAAAGTCTCCTGCTGGCGTCACGTAGCCAATTGAACCAGAAAACAATCCCCTAGGAACCGTTTCAAACGCGTCAATCAAATCCATCACTTTCACTTTGGGCGCCCCTGTCATAGAGCCCATTGGATAACAGGCTTCCACGATTGTTGTCCAGGGAAGACTTGCGGACACACTGCCTTGTATGGTGCTAATCATTTGGTGTACCTGTGGATAGGAATACACACCAAACAATTCCTTTACAAAAACTGAACCCCGCTGACACACCCGGCTCAGGTCGTTTCGAACCAGATCCACGATCATGACATTCTCACTTTTTTCCTTTTCGCTTTGAAGTAAATACTGGCGACTTGCTTCGTCGGCAGCAGCATCCGCAAGATTTCTTTTGGTGGTGCCTTTAATGGGTTGAGAGGTAACTACCGTACCCGATTTTTGTATAAATCGTTCCGGACTGGCACAGATACAATAGCTGTCATTTATTTTATATAAAGCCGAGAAAGGATTGGGCGACACAGCCATCAATTGTCGATACAATTGAATTGGATCTATGGAGGCGTTGTCTATATAGTAGTCTTGACAAAAATTGATTTCATAACAATCGCCCCGCTGGATGTGTTGCTGCAGCGCTTCAATTTTTTGAATATACGCCTCTTTAGTGTATCGAGCTTGGATGGTAAAATCAGAAGAGGGGTGAACAGGCGTTGCTGTATCAATGGCTTGAATAGCATCGAATACGGCTTCAGGATCTTGGTCTGTACATTCAATATAGACTTCCGATCCTGTTCGCTTCAAAAGTACTGAAGGTGAAAAGAAAAACGCAGCCGGAAAACCCATGGCATCCGCATTCGTGGATGGATAATTTAGGTGTCCAAAAATCCAATGGCTTTGTTTGGCATGGAAAATTCGCAAGGCTTCGAAATCAACTACCATTGGGATGGAAACAGCATCATGTACCCCCGCTGCCAGTACCCAATCGAATGCCGGGGTTTCAAATGCATAGGCATTGTTGTCCAAAAAAGAAAAAATGTTGAACTGGTTTGCCCAATTCAACATTTTACTCGTGAAGACCTGATAGTCTTGTATCGAAAAAAAGCTAGATTTTTTTTTCACTGAATCTTTTAAAAATCATCATCGTCAAATCCACCACCCATATCATCATCAAACATGTCCAAATCTTTAAAATCGTCGTCTAATCCTAAATCGTCGTCACGCTTAGTGGAAGACTTTGCAGGACCTGCCTTTTTACTTTTAGACTTAGGCAGATCGAATTCATCAAAATCCGGATCCCAGCTATCATCCTCTTCTGCACTTTCCCAATCATCCTTCACATCCACATCGTCGTCATCATCGTCATCATCACGAGTTGATTTTTTCTTGGAGCTAGCAGCACTTTTAACATCAAACTCATCTTCGTCATCCTCTTCTTCAACAGATTTTTTGGTTTTGGAAGAAGACTTAGGGGCAGCGGCTTTTTTTGGAGCAGCAGCTTTCTTAACAGTGGTCTTTTTCTCCTTGTCTGATTTTGTTGCCATGACTACAATAGATTAGTACTGTAAAATTTCTACGACTTTTTGAAATCGCCAAATATTTTTAAACTTTTTTTAGAAATAATTCTTACACCAGAACCAATTGATCTCTGCCCGGACCGTTGCTAATATATCGAATGGATACACCTAAAAATTGGTTGATGAATTCAATGTATTTTTTCATTTCGGCAGGCATATCTTCCAAACGGGTCATGCTGGCACTGCTGGTATTCCATCCTGCAAAAGTTTGGTATACCGCTTCAATGTTCAAATGATGAAAAGGAATGGAATCGGTTTCTTGGCCATCAATTTGATAACGGGTACATACTTTTAATTCAGTCAACGCGTCCAAAATATCGGCTTTTGTCATTACAATCTGGGTGATGCCATTGATCATACAGGCAAATTTGAGTGCCACCAAGTCAATCCAGCCACAGCGCCTGGGCCTGCCGGTGGTGCTGCCAAATTCATTGCCCGTATTGCGCAAATACTCCCCTGTCGCATCCATCAATTCAGTTGGGAAGGGGCCACTGCCGACACGGGTACAATATGCCTTGGTGATCCCAATCACCTCTTTTATTTTTTGCGGGGCGATGCCCAAGCCAGAACAAACACCAGCAGAAATGGTGTTGCTGCTGGTCACAAATGGAAAAGTACCAAAGTCTACATCGAGCATACTGCCTTGTGCGCCCTCAGCCAATATTCTTTTGCCCTGACTTATTTGTTCATTGATGAAATATTCACCGTTAACAATATTGAGTCCTTTTAAAAACTCGAGGGCTTTAAAGAAATCTGATTCCCACTGACTGATGTCTTCTTGAAAGTCAAAATTATCAAGCAACTGCTGGTGCTTGGCGCGAAGTTTATTGTATTCATCTCGAAAATCCTTTCTCAACAAATCGCCCACCCTTAATCCATTTCTTCCGGTTTTATCCATATAGGCAGGGCCTATCCCTTTCAAGGTGCTGCCGATTTTATCGTTTCCCTTTGATTGTTCACTGGCCTTGTCAAGGGCCCGGTGTGTCGGCAAGATTAAATGCGTCCGTTCGCTGATGAAAAGATTTTTTTTGTAATCGCATCCAAACGATGCCACGGCCTCGCATTCCTTTTGTAAGGTGACCGCATCTAATACCACACCGTTTCCAATCAAATTGATTTTATCTGCATGGAAGATGCCGCTGGGTATTTGGTGCAAAACCACTTTCTTGTCTCCAATATACAATGTATGTCCGGCATTGGGTCCGCCTTGAAATCGAGCAATTACATCGTACTGACTGGCAAAATAATCTACGATTTTGCCCTTGCCTTCATCGCCC
>CAZCCN010000051.1:3076-9533 GCA_964497085.1 uncultured Ferruginibacter sp. | reverse complement strand
TCAAAGTCTCTCAAAGAGATAAATACGATGTCTTCGGGTAAAACTTTTTGTTTGATTTTGCCAATCGTTTTCAATTGGTTCCAAAGCTTCTGTGTTTTTTCGTCCAACTCGTGCACTTTGCATTCCAGGTTGTCTTCTGCAATGGCAGTAGCCAAGGGCATACCGTGCAGATTACCGGATGGAGTAGTGTAGGGTGTATGCAAATCGGCATGGGCATCAATCCAAATAACGCCCAGCTTGCTTTTGGGTTTGGCCAACTTGATGCCTGTGATGGTGCCGCCCGCATTGCTGTGGTCGCCACTGAGGATAACCGGAAAAAAATTGTCTTTGATACTGTCGCAAACGGCTTTGCTGATTCTTTCATACATCGACACCACGCCATGGATTCTTTTGGCATAGGGGGTTTGAATGGGTTCAAACAAAATGTTGTTTTCACTTTCAATTTTCTGTGAAGGAAAATGAACAAAGAAATTGCTCATGAAATCCAACCCCGCTATCTTGATGGCATCAATGCCCAAGCTGGCGCCTCTGGTGCCAGCACCAATCTCGGATGGGACTTCTATTAATTTAATATTTTTCATATTTCAGAATTAAGTGGCCATTCAACGTAAAAACCTTGCTCACGGAGTTGTCTTCAAATGGGCCGCTTGGGCAAAATTACAGGATTCCTTGTAAAGGGTCTTTTCCCCTGAGGGTACCCAACGTTTTCAGGATGGCAAATCGAACAAACAAATCCTCGCTGTACCAGCGTTCTGCACGTGTTTTTTTAACCACTTCCGCATGGACTTTCATGCCGTAAGCAAAGTTTTTCATGTCATCCTTGGACTTCCAAATACTGAACGTAGCTTGCTTTATCCAGGGTACTTCACCGATTCCAAAAGAAGTGATGTAACCCTTGGCAGTTACCATCTGGTTGGCCACGGGGGCTACGTGCTTCCAGAAATGGTTGAGTTTGTTGACACGGATGGTGGCCCTCGTCAAGGTGCCAACAGGTCCTTCATGATTGGGTGCAAGTGGCAGCGCACCAAAAGGTTGTTGTCGATCCCAAAGTCCGTGTCCTTCCAGCGGCTTCAGAAACAGGGTATAGGTTTCACAGTTCCACCAGCGCAGCCAGCGGCTGATGCTTTTGCCCAATGCAGCATCCATCGTTGATGCATTTAGAGGGCGATCATTTTGTTCAGCATGCACCAGAAGGATAGCCCATTGCAGCAAATCGGGTACTTTATCGAATGTTCCATTCTTGCCGCTTCCCATTAATTTGTAAAAATGGATTCTTCTGTTCCAATACAAGGGAAACCTGAACCAGGCCATTGCTAAAAACGCAAGAGGAATTTGCCAGGTTTTATAACGAATTATGGTTAGGGTTACCAGCATAGAGGAGTAAGGTAAATCAGTTAGCGTATAATAAAAAATCCTCCTGTTGGCAGGAGGATTGATGTGATACATGCATGCATCTTAAAATTGTTCCAGCTGGCTAAAAAAGAAAGCGCCTTCAATGGCAGCATTCTCGTTGCTGTCACTTCCGTGAACGGCGTTCTCGCCTACAGAAGCGGCATATTTCTTACGAATGGTTCCTTCTGCTGCATTGGCCGGATTGGTAGCACCAATTAAGGTGCGAAAATCTTCCACTGCATTTTCTTTTTCAAGAATAGCAGCAGTAATCGGTCCACGACTCATGAATTCAACCAGTTCGCCATAGAATGGTCTTTCCTTGTGCACGGCATAAAATTCTCCAGCCTTTTCTTTGCTCAAATGGGTCATTTTCATGGCCACAATTCTGAAGCCTGCTTGGTTGATCATATCCAAAATACCTCCTGTGTAGCCTTTTTCGGTAGCATCCGGTTTGATCATGGTAAATGTTCTGTTGGTCCTCATGTTGTTTATTTTGGCCGCAAATATACGACTCAATTGGCTTTTAACAGGACTTTATTTGTCCTTTCGGCAATTAGACTTACTTTTGCGCCGCTTGTATGGAGTCGATCAGTAACATATTTCCCCAGCTTTCTACCGCCAAAAAAATAGTGGTAACCATGCACCAAAAGCCCGATGGGGATGCCATGGGTTCTACACTTGGTTTGTATCATTTTCTGATCCAATTTGGTCATCAGGTAACGGTAGTGTCACCTACCAACTGGGCTTCATTTTTGAATTGGATGCCGGGTGCTGATGGCGTATTGGACTATGAAAATGCCAGTGAAAGGGCCAACACCCTGATCGGTGAAGCCGACTGGATATTTTGCCTGGATTTCAATACCATGGCCAGAACAAAAAGAATGGAGCCAGTATTGCTGAAAGCAAAAGCTGTCAAGATCCTGATTGACCATCATCAACAACCGCAGACTGAGGTATTCCAGTATGGATGCAGTGACACCACCAAAAGTTCTACTGCGGAAATGGTGTACGATTTTATTCTTTCATCGGGCCACAAAGATTTCATTAATGATTCTATTGCTCAATGTTTGTACGCGGGCGTAATGACCGATACCGGGTCTTTCAGGTTTCCCTCTACCTCTTCATCTGTGCATCACTTGGTGGCAGATTTGTTGGCAAGAGGACTGAAGCACAACGTAATCCACGAAGCTTTGTTTGATAATTTTTCTGAGAATCGCTTGCGATTTATTGGGAACGTATTGCAAAACAGGATGGAAATTTTTTATGAATACAATACAGCATTGATTGCGATTCCCCAAGCGGACCTCATCAAGTATGACATTCAAACAGGTGATACAGAAGGGTTGGTGAATTATCCCTTAAGTATCGAGGGTATTAAATTGGCAACGATCATCATTGACAGGGGAGAAGAAAGAAGATGTTCTTTTCGTAGCAAAGGCGGATTTGATGTCAATACCTTTGCCAGGAAATATTTTGATGGCGGCGGTCATTTCAATGCAGCAGGAGGCTTTAGCAAAGATTCCCTTGAAGCAACCGTTAGTCGTTTCAAGCAAGCCATCGCCGAAAACAAAGATCAACTCAGTACTTATCAATTTTAAATACAACAAAATATGCGTAAAATTTATCTCGGATTTGCAATGGCGGTTTTGGTACTGTCAGCTTGCAAGCAAAACTTTAAAAAAGGCGAAATGGGCCTTGAGTACAAAATCATCAGCGAGGGAAGTGGTCCAACGCTTTCTTCCGGAGATTACATGCAACTTCAATTGCGTCAGTTTTACAACAACGGTAAAACCGATTCTTTGTTGAATGATTCAAGAAACACCACCGGTGCCATTATCCAGCCATTCGATTCTGCGTCTGTTCCACCTGCTTTCTTCAAGATTCTGTCAAAGTTGAAAAAAGGGGATAGCTTGGTGTTGAGACAATTGACCGATTCCATGTTTGCCCAGTATCCTGGCAGCATGCCTCCTTATTTCAAAAAAGGCAATTATTTTGTCACCAACATTCGTTTACTGAATATCTTCAAAACGGCAGAACAAGCTGACAGCGCCGGAAGAGCTGAATATGCGCTCATGCTGAAAAAGGATTCAATTAAAAATGTGGCATTGATGGCTGCCCAAGACAAAGAGCCGAAGGCTTATTTTGCCAAGAACAACATCACCAATGTCAACAAAGCTCCCAAAGGCACTTATGTGCAAATCATTCAGCCAGGGACCGGGCCCTTGATTGATACGTCTGTGGTAGTCTCAACCAATTACACAGGTAAATTAATGGATGGCACCATGTTTGATAGCAATACGGATCCTTCCAAAGGACATGTGGAACCATTCAATGTGAATATGACGAATGACAATACATTGGGTTCTCCTGTGATTACAGGTTGGATGGAAGGATTGAAACTGTTGAACAAAGGGGCCAAAGCCAAGTTCTACGTTCCTTCTCCCTTGGCATACGGATCAAGGGGCGCTGGATCTAATATTCCCCCTAATTCTATTTTGATTTTCGATATCGAGGTGGTGGATGTGCTTTCAAAGCAAGTGGCAAAAGCGAATATCGCTACCAAGAATAGAATCCAAATGGAAAAAATCAACCGATACAGGGACAGTGTGGCAAAAGTTAAAGGAGACACCTCAAAAGGCCCTAAAAGAACCTTGCGTCACTAATGGTTTTACACTTAATTTAAAAATGCCGTTCGCTTCGAGCGGCATTTTTGTATGCACCCACGAGCGTAACCGCTTGGACGGCCTCTTTGACATCGTGCACCCGCAGGATGGAGGCATTGTTCTGCAGGGCAATCGTGTTTACACAAGTAGTTCCATTAAGTGCTTCTGAAGCATTGATGTTCAGCGATTTGTGGATCATACTTTTTCTGGACAATCCAACTACAATTGGACATTGGAGTTGGGTGAATCTATCCAACTCAGCCAGCAAGCTGAAGTTTTGTTCAATGGTTTTACCAAAACCAAATCCTGGGTCGATCCATATGTTTTGAATACCTGCCTGGGTGCATTGTGTAATTTTTTGGGATAAGAATTGATAGACTTCTGTTACAACATCCTGATAAGAAATATCCTCCTGCATGGTTGCAGGGGTGGTATTCATGTGCATACAGATATAAGGAACGTTCAAAGAGGCAACGGTTTCAATCATGGCAGGGTCTATATTACCGGCACTGATATCGTTCACCATGGTGGCACCTGCTTCGATGGCCATCCGGGCAACCGAACTGTGGTAGGTGTCAATAGAAAGCAGGGCATCCGGAAAATGGCGATGGATATTTTGAATGGCAGGCAACACCCGATCAGCTTCCTCCGTCGCATCAATGCGTTGACTGCCAGGGCGGGTACTTTGGCCGCCAATGTCCAAAATCGTGGCGCCATCCTTCAGCATGCCACCAGCCAGCTCCACCATTTCCGAAGGACTATGGTGCAAATGGCCTTTGACAAATGAGTCAGGAGTAGCATTGATAATGCCCATGACAATAGGGGTATCAAACTGAATCGTTTTTCCTTTGATTGATAGCGTGAACATTGCGGTAGTAATTGTATTTTTGAGTATTCAGAACAAAGGTGCAGATAATCCTTTAATAATGTTGAATCCCTTTTAGCCAAGGAAACAGAAACAGTATGACAACGAACGAACAATACGATGAGGCGGTTGCCCAATGCAGGAATGTTTTTTTGAAAAAGACCGCTGACTATGGAACTTCTTGGCGGGTTTACCGAACCATTTCCGTGGCAGATCAGATTTATATCAAGGCTCGGCGCATTCGAACCATCCAGGAAAAGAAGGATCAGAAGATTGAAGACGGCATTAAAAGCGAATTTGAAGGAATGTTAAACTATTCCATCATCGGATTGATTCAATTGGATATTCAGGATGAAACAATAGAACAGTTGCCGGTGGCTGAAGTAGAAAAAATGTACAACGCTAAAGTTGCTATGGCCAAGCAGTTGATGCAGGACAAGAACCACGATTATGGAGAAGCATGGCGGGAGATGAGTCAGGAAAGTTTTATTGATTTGATTTTGGCCAAACTCTTACGGATCAAACAAATCGTGGCCAATGAAGGTAAAACGTTGGTCAGCGAAGGCATTGATGCCAATTTTTATGATATTTTGAATTATGCTGCTTTTGGATTGATTTTAATCAACGAAGGCAAGCATGTAAGTTAAATCCAGCCACATGAAATTACTGGTCGCTTTTTCAAGATTTTTCACCGGGTTGCTATTTGTTTTTTCAGGCTTGGTGAAAGCCATTGATCCCAGGGGGCTGGCTTACAAGATGCAGGAGTTTTTTGAAGCCTGGGCGCATGATGGGTTTTTACCCAAACTGATGAATGTTTGCAATGATCATGCGCTTTTGTTGTCGATTGGCATGATCACCCTGGAGGTATTGGTAGGAGCTGCTCTGTTGCTCGGATGGCGCAGCAGGTGGACCACCTCGGCCTTGATATCTCTGATTTTGTTTTTTACCTTTTTGACAGGATATGTTTTATTTACCGGTAAAATCCGTGCTTGTGGTTGCTTTGGAGACTGCATTCCATTGACGCCCATTCAGACTTTTTCCAAGGACCTGTTGTTATTGGCGATGAGTGTTATCTTGATCATCCGACGCGATGCCATACGGCCCGTTTCATCTGCCCTGTTTGGCTTATTGAGCCTATGTGCCATCGGTGTGTCAGCCCTGTTGTTACAATACCATGCTTTGACATATCTTCCTGTCATTGACTGTTTGCCTTATCAAAAAGGCAATAACCTGCTTGAGCTTCGAAAAATGCCTGCCAATGCGGTTCCAGACAAATATGATTATGTATTTGTCTATTCAAAAGCGGGCGTTCAAAAGGACTTTTCGATAGCTAATTTGCCCGATAGTACCTGGGCCTTTGAAGAAAGAAAACAAGTGCTGGTTCAAAAAGGGTATAACAACACCCCTTTGATCAATGACTTTTCTTTTACGGCTCCTTCTGGTGCAGATACGACCGAATCCATCTTAAGCCAACAGGGAATTTATTATTTAATATTCATCAAAGACGTGGAATCCCATGCTGGAGAGTGGCTTGCAG
>CAZCCN010000051.1:1735-3066 GCA_964497085.1 uncultured Ferruginibacter sp. | reverse complement strand
AGCCCTGATTGAAAAACTACAGCAAAAGAAACAACCGGTTTATATTGTCACGGCACAGCGAAACCAGGTGACCCAGCAACTGATGTCATTGCTTTCGGCAGAAAAAATGCCTGCAGTGTTTACTTGTGATGCCACCGCCATCAAATCTGCTGCCAGGGCAAATCCAGTTTTGTTCACCATGAATGGGCCCGTTGTTGAAAATAAAATCAGTTGGGCTCAATTTTCGTCTATTCATTAATCTCGTTCCTGTGTTGAACGAGGACTAAATTGATCAGATTGAATTTCTTCCTAAAAAAAATATTGTATTCATTGCTTGTGTTCTTGGGCGTGGCCATGATTGCCTTTTTCTTATTTCAATCATTGGGCGACCCTGCCACTTTTGTTGCAGGTCAATCAGGAGATCGTAAAACCATAGAAAATATCCGAAAAGATTTGCGTTTGGATTTACCTGCTTGGAAGCAATTGCTATTTTATTTGAATGATCTTTCTCCTGTCAGCATTTACCCTGTCGCTGAAATCGAGCGAAAAAAAATTGGCGGATATGCTTTTGGAAGTGAACAGAAATTGGTTTTCAAGCTTCCGTATTTGGGGGTGAGTTTTCAATCTAAAAAGCAAGTCAGTGAGATATTGGGCAATGCCTTTCCAGCTACTTTTGTATTGGCTTTTGCTGCGATGCTGGTGGCCTGTCTAGCGGGGCTATTATTGGGTATTTTAGCTGCGCTCTATAAAGATACCTGGATTGACCGAACAGCCATTGTTTCCAGTATTGCTGGTGTTTCTGCTCCTTCATTCTTTATGGCCATTTTAATGGCCTATGGATTAGGTATCGTTTTACATGATTATACCGGTCTGCCATTTACAGGTAGCTTGTTTGAAGTTGATGAAACAACCGGCGAGCGGTATATTGCCCTCCAAAATCTGGTATTGCCTTGTTTGACACTTTCCATCAGGCCCTTGTCGATCATTGCGCAACTCGCCAGGAGCTCCATGTCGGATGTCCTGCAACAGGATTACATTCGTACGGCCAAGGCAATGGGAATTAGCAAACAAATGATTGTGTTGAGATATGCACTGAAAAATGCGCTCAATCCTATCATTACGTCTGTTACAGGATGGTTTGCTGAATTGTTGGCGGGTTCTTTTTTTATCGAATACATATTCGGTTGGAATGGTATTGGGAAAGTGGCGGTTGATGCGCTATCGGTATTGGATTTGCCTGTATTGATGGGGGCGATCTTGTTTAGTGCATGTATATTTATTTTAATGAATTTGTTTGCAGACCTCATGTATCGCCTGGTTGACCCTCGCATTGGGCGTTCTTAATTTTTTGC
>CAZCCN010000051.1:0-1725 GCA_964497085.1 uncultured Ferruginibacter sp. | reverse complement strand
TTCTTGTAGGCTTTCTTATTCTCTAGTCTGTTATATATTAACTCCATTGGTCATACTTGTGTATGGCACGCATTTTGGTATTTCATTTTCCAAAAACGTAAACTGATTGTAATCATATAAATGCCTGATCTATTCGTTATTTGATGAAAGATCAACATTGATTCTTGGTTGTATCGGATTGATGTAAATTATTCAATTATCCAAAAAAAATGACTATGAAAGCAACCCCTTTTATGAAATCATTGCTTCTACTGGCAATGATTTCTTTTTTCTCAAAAGTCAACGCCATCAATTACTATGTCGATGCCTCAGCAGTTTCCACCACTCAAAATGGATCCCTTTCCAATCCATGGAAAACTTTGAGTCAAGTGAATGCCAATATGGGCTTGTTCAGGCCGGGAGACATCATATCATTCAGAAGAGGCGCTTCTTATAGTGGTCAATTGAACGTGGCTTGTTCTGGCACTTCGACCAGCCCGATTCTTTTCAATGCCTATGGCACGGGATCAGCTCCTGTGTTCATTGGTAATGGCAGTTCCATTGTTTATCTTTTTTACATATTAAACAGATCCTACATTATCATTGATGGTTTGGATATCACCGATCCAACCCTTAGTCCCACAGACCGGTCTCAGCAATCTAAAATTGAGCGCGCTTTTTATATTGATGGCAGTTCCAACAACATTGTGGTGAAGAATTGCTCTATTTCTCTGGCTGGCGTAGGGTTTTACTTGGTGGGCCCCAACAATACGATTGACCGTTGTTCTATTTCCAATATGCGCATGGTGGTAAACACCAATAACGGAGGATACGATGATTACGGAGCAAATGGATTCGTCATTTCCAGTGCCAACAACATCATTACCAACAATACCATTTCAGATTGTTGGGCCAATTCATATGATTTCACCTATGATGGGGGGGCCGTAGAGTTTTTTGGGCCCAATACCAATAACAATTTTATTGCGTACAACACAATGATGAACAACAACGGATTGACTGAATTTGGCAGCAATGGGGGAGGAACCTCCACTGGGAATCGATTTGTATACAATAAGCTGATCAACAACAACGGACTTTTTTATATCAACAACAGTGGCCCTTTTGCCATCACTGTTTCCAATTTGCAGTATTACAACAATGTGATTGTGGAAACTTCCATGCCTCGTTTGGCAGAGTCCCACATGGCGAGTATGGCATCTGCTTCTTCCAATGCCGGCATCGTTTCATTAAAGAATAATATATTTTGGTTGACCACCGGAATCGATGTCGCCAGATCGAGTCAATTTACCGGTACTCAAATGGTACATGAGAACAATATCTACCGCTTGGGCACAGGCAGTATCTTAAATTTCACCCAAAACAATACCGAACTGTTAACCAATAGTTCAACCCTTTTTACCAATACACAAGCGACTGACCCTTTTCAGTGGAATTACACACCTGGTAATGCCAGTCCGGCCATTCGATTTGGACAGGTCCTTGGTTTAGCCAAAGATTTTGCTGGCAATACAGTTGGCGCATTGCCCAATGCGGGCATTTTGGAAACCAATACAGTTGCTTCACTGGCCCTTGCTGCCTCTGTTGGCACCATTCAATGCAATGGGGACAGTACAAATGTTATGATCAGCGCTTCGGGAGGACAGCCACCTTATTCCGGTACAGGCAGTTTTACGGTAGTTGCCGGCAGTTATACATTTACAGTAACGGATGCCAATGGAACAT
>CAZCCN010000050.1:6915-9681 GCA_964497085.1 uncultured Ferruginibacter sp. | reverse complement strand
TATAGACATGCCTCCTGGTACAGGAGACATTCACTTAACCATCGTGCAGTCTGTTCCGGTAACAGGCGTCATTGTAGTGACCACACCCCAATTGGTGGCATTGGCAGATGCCAAAAAAGGAATTGCCATGTTTGGACAAGCACAATTAAAAGTACCCGTGATTGGTTTGGTAGAAAACATGAGTTATTTTACCCCAGCTGAATTGCCGGACAACCGATATTATATTTTCGGAAAGAATGGAGGCAAAGACCTTGCCGATTCATTTGACATCCCTTTCTTGGGCCAAATACCATTGGTGCAAAGCATTAGAGAAGGCGGCGATGCAGGAGAACCCATCATGGCGAGCCAGGAGGTTGTCACCAAAAAAGCCTTCCAGGAATTCGCTGGAAATGCAGCAAGGGGCATTGCCATGAGGAATGCCAACCTGCCGTCAACTCAAATACAGGAAATACTGGTATAAACTAGATGGCTGACAATCCCAGCCATTCGAGGGCGTTTTGGTGCAATAATTTTTCTTTGGTAGATGCAGGCAGGTCCGATTGATCTATCAGATGACCAGGTCTATGCTCACCTAACGGAAAAGGATAATCGCTTCCTAAACAAATCCGATTGGCACCCATTACATCAACAATATACTGCAGGGCTTTTGTATCGTGAACCAAACTATCGATCCAAAATTTTCCAACATACTCAGTGGGCTTCACCGAATTGTCTACCGCTACCAAATCCGGTCTTACGTCAAAGCCATGCTGGATCCTGCCAAGGGTCAGCGGAAACGAACCACCGCCATGTGCAAATGCCACCCTTAGTTTGGGAAACTGTTCCAATACCCCGCCGAAAATCATCGAACAAATGGCCCTGGATGTTTCGGCAGGCATCCCCACCAACCAAGGCAACCAATATTTTTGCATTTGTTGCTCCCCCATCATATCCCAAGGATGGACGAACAAGGCGCAATTCAATTCTTCTGCTCGTTTGTAAAAGGGAAACCATGTCGGATCGCCCAAATTGATTCCATTGATATTGCTGCCTATTTCCAATCCTGGCATTTTCAATTCGGTGACACATCTTTCCATTTCCCGAATGGACATGTCCACCGATTGCAGGGGGACAGTACCGATTCCAATGAATTTTTTAGGATTTTTGATAACGGTCTCGCAAATATGATCATTAAAAAACCGGGAAGTTTCCAGTCCATCTGCCGGCTTGGCCCAATAATTGAAAAGCACAGGAATCGTAGACAACACTTGCATGTCCACACCCGTAGCGTCCATATCCTGCAGACGAGCGACAGCTGAAAAACAATTGTCTTCCACTTCCCTGAACACCTGGTCGCCCTTCATCATACATGCCTTGCAGTTGCGATGCTCTAGGTGAATAAAATCTCCATACCCGAAACGCTGCACCCAATTGGGCATCTTGTCGGGCATTATATGTGTATGGATATCGATTTTCATATTGTTGTCGGTGTGCAGTGCAAACTACCCCTTTTTGATGGGTGGCGCCATCATGGCACCACATTTTCCGCAGGTTCGTTTGTGTTCATCGGCATAGAATCCTTCCATAACAGGCGGAAGTTGTTTTACGATATCAGATACATGCAAATACTCTTCGTAGAGTTTGTTCCCACAAGATTCACAATACCATAAAAAGCCATCTTCTTCTTGTTCCCGCACTTTTTCGATGACCAATCCTACGGTTCCCGGACCACGCTGAGGCGAATGAGGCGTTTGGGGTGGCAACAAAAACATATCGCCTTCATGAATATGAATGTCTTTGGGGCTTCCGTCTTCATCAATGATCTTAACCACAATATCACCTTCTATCTGATAATATAATTCTTCACTTTCATTATAATGATAGTCCTTTCTGGAATTGGGCCCTCCTACCACCATCACAATAAAGTTTTGCGCATCCTTATAAATACATTGATTGCCCACTGGCGGCTTGAGCAAGTCCCGGTGTTCATCAATCCATTTTTTCAGGTTAAAAGGAGCTGTAACAGACATAGTGGTTGTATTTAGAAGGGGAAGGTAATTTTTTTTTCAAAATATCCGTGTATTTTATTGCTGAATTCAGGCAAAATAACCGACGCCTAGGCGGAAAATTATTTACCTTTAACGCATGCAACTGGACATTCCTTTTCAATTAGAAAATTTTATTGGAGGTCAATTTCAACAGCCCCTGAGTGGACAATTTATTGACAACATCAATCCTGCCACAGGCGATGTCTATGGTAAGATTCCCAATAGCAGTGAAAAAGATGTAGAGCAAGCTGTGGTAGCAGCTACCAAAGCGTTTCCGCTTTGGAGTGGCATGCGGACCGAAGAACGGTTTAAAATTTTGAACAACATTGCAGAATACATTGAACAAGCTCATGATGTATTGGCCCTGGCAGAAACCAACGACAATGGCAAACCCCTTTGGCTGAGTAAAGAAGTAGACATACCAAGAGCCGCTGCCAACTTCAGGTTCTTTGCAACGGCTGGCATGCAATTTGCCTCTGAAAGCCATGCCAATCAAAACCATTCGATCAATGTCACGCTGCGACAACCCATCGGGATTGTCGGATGCATTTCTCCTTGGAATTTACCCTTATACCTATTCACTTGGAAAATAGCACCTGCATTGGCAGCCGGAAATTGTGTGATTGCCAAGCCTTCGGAAGTTACACCTGTGAGCGCCTATCTGCTTGCCAAAATAGGAAAAGCAGCCGGCTTGCCCGACGGCGTCTTGAACATCCTTCACGGAACCGGGGAACATTGC
>CAZCCN010000050.1:1911-6905 GCA_964497085.1 uncultured Ferruginibacter sp. | reverse complement strand
AAAGCCATTTCATTTACAGGCAGTACGCGGGCAGGTGAAAAAATTGCTTCCGTGGCCGCGCCGATGTTCAAAAAACTTTCATTGGAATTAGGCGGCAAAAACCCTGCTATCATTTTTGCCGATTGCGACTGGGATAAAATGCTTTTCAACACCATTCGTTCTTCTTTTGGCAACCAAGGACAAATTTGTTTGTGTGGCAGCAGGATCCTGGTGGAAGCTTCGGTGTATGAGAAATTCAAAACAGCTTTTATTGAGCGCGTAAAAAGACTTACCGTGGGTGATCCACTGGAAGACAGCAGCAAACAAGGTGCCATCGTAAGCAAAGCGCATTATGAAAAGATACTGGGCTGTATAGACACAGCCAAAAAGGAAGGAGGCACCGTTTTAATTGGTGGCAAACCCTTTCAAGCATCTGGCAGGTGCAAAAATGGTTTTTTTATTGAACCCACCGTCATCGAAAACCTAGGCCCACAATGCAAAACCAACAGGGAAGAAATTTTTGGCCCGGTTGTCACATTGCAACCTTTCCATTCAACAGAGGAAGCGCTGGCTTTGGCCAATGCCAGCCATTATGGTTTGGCCGCAGTGATTTGGACACAGGACATTACCAAGGCCCATCAGGTTGCCACTCAGATTGAAAGCGGTATTGTGTGGATTAATTGTTGGCTGGAAAGAGATTTGCGCACGCCTTTCGGAGGCATCAAAAACAGTGGTGTTGGAAGAGAAGGCGGGTGGGAAGCCATGCGGTTTTTTACCGAAGCTAAAAATGTTACAATTCAATATTAAGCATTCAATTCATATGCACGATACAAACAAACCTGCCCTCGATATTGTCAAAACAAATAACGCTGCTGCACCCCTTGGTGCATACCCACATGCCAGGAAAGTAGGCAACTTATTGTTTCTGTCAGGTATTGGCAGCAGAAGCGCGACAGACAATTCCATACCGGGGCTGGAATTGGATGCCATGGGCAATATTGTAGCTTATGATATTGCTGCTGAGTGCCATTCCGTTTTTGCCAATGTGAAAGCTGTATTGGAAGCAGCCGGAAGCAGTTGGGATAAAATAATAGATGTGACTGTTTTTTTGACCAACATGAAAGCTGACTTTCCAATTTACAATAAAATTTACGCAGAATATTTTCAAGGTGTGGAAGCCTGCAGAACAACCGTAGAAGTGAAAAGCCTTCCCACACCGATTGCTATCGAATTAAAAGTCATTGCCGTTATATAAAAACTGAAATGGAATCAACCGTATTCAACAACACACTGGAATGTGCTCAACAATTGGATGCCCAAGATGCCCTCAAGCATTTTAGGGATCGTTTTTATATACCGATGGTGAATGGGAAAGAGTGCATCTATTTTACGGGCAACTCTTTGGGACTGCAACCCAAAACCACCCAAGATTATGTACTAAACGAATTGGAGGACTGGGCCAATTATGGAGTGGAAGGACATTTCCATGCCAGAACACCCTGGGTAAGTTACCACGAAATATTTCCCGAAATCCTGGCCGAAATCGTAGGCGCCCTTCCAGAAGAAGTGGTGGTGATGAATCAACTGACGGTGAACCTGCATTTATTGATGATTGGTTTTTACAGGCCTACGCCAACACGATACAAAATCATTTGTGAAGCAAAGGCTTTTCCTTCCGATCAATATGCATTTCAATCTCAAGTAAGGCTGCATGGATTTGATCCCGCAGAGGCGATTATAGAAATCAGCCCTAGAGATGGCCAGGCATATATAGAAACATCTGATATCCTGGAAGCGATTAAACAACATGGCAATGAAACCGCTTTGGTTGTTTTTGGGGGCGTCAATTATTACAGCGGACAAGTATTTGATATGGCCGCCATCTGCAGGGCCTCCCATGAAGCAGGCGCTTTTTGTGGATTTGACCTAGCCCATGCCGCAGGCAACATTGCACTGGATTTACATGATTGGCAGGTTGATTTTGCCTGCTGGTGCTCTTACAAATATTTAAACAGCGGGCCAGGTGGTGTAGCGGGCGCATTTATTCATCAGAAACATGTATCCAATACGTCTATTCCCAGACTGGCAGGTTGGTGGGGACACGATAAAGAAAGTCGCTTCAAGATGGACAAAACATTCCAGCCCATTCCTTCTGCCGAAGGATGGCAATTGAGCAATGCACCCGTGTTGAGTATGGCAGCCCACAAATCCTCCTTGGACATCTTTAAAGAAGCGGGCATGCACAATTTGGTCAAAAAAGGAAAACAATTGAGCGCCTATCTGCTTTTTGTATTGAATGAAATCAATGCGGAAGCGAAAGACAAAATCATTGAGGTGATCACGCCTTCTGCAGAAAACGAAAGGGGTTGTCAAGTATCGATGTTGATGCTGCAAGACGGCAAAAAGATTTTTGACAGATTGATACAAGAAGGGGTCGTGGCAGATTGGCGGGAACCCAATGTGATTCGTGTGGCGCCTGTACCCTTATACAATCGTTTTGAAGACATCTATCTATTTGGTCAAATCATAAAAACCTGCACCTCATAATATGCAACAAAAAGTAACCATCATTGGAGCGGGTTTGGTTGGATCGTTGCTGTCTATTTACCTATCCAAACAAGGATACAAGGTAACGGTATATGAAAGAAGGCCCGACATGCGCAAAACATCAATGAGCGCAGGTCGATCCATCAATTTGGCCTTGAGCGACAGAGGCATCAAAGCATTGGAAGAAGTAGGCATCATGGACAGCATCCGCAAGATTGCCATCCCCATGCATGGAAGACAAATGCATCAAACAGATGGCGGTTTGGTGAATCAGCCTTATGGAAAAGAAGGACAATTCATCAATTCTGTATCTCGTGGCGAACTCAACAGAACGCTGATGGATCTGGCAGAAGCCCATCAGGTCAACATTTGCTTCAATGAAAGGTGCGACAACATTGACTGGAAAACGAATGAAATTCATTTTACCAACACCGTATCGCAACAATCACACACCACTCAACAAGATTTGATATTTGGAAGCGACGGTGCGTTTTCTGCAGCCAGGTTGACCCATCAATTGCAGCATGACCGATTTCAATACCGCCAATACTACATTGATTTTGGCTACAAAGAGTTGACCATACCTGCGGGAACGGATGGTGCATTTTTGATGGAGAAAAACGCATTGCATATTTGGCCAAGGGGTAATTATATGCTGATTGCCTTACCCAATATAGATGGTAGTTTCACCTGTACGTTGTTTTTCCCCTTCGAAGGCCATCCGTCTTTTGCTTCATTAGACAACAAAGAAAAGGTTCGTTCCTTTTTCAACGAAACATTTGCAGATGCAGCCGCCCTGATGCCAGATGTAGAAGAACAATTTTTCAGCAATGCAACTTCCTCCTTGGTAACAGTCACCTGTTATCCCTGGATACGAAATGACAAGTTTGCGCTCATTGGAGATGCAGCCCATGCCATTGTTCCCTTCTTTGGCCAGGGTATGAATTGCGGTTTTGAAGACTGTGCAGTTTTGAATCAATTGATCAATAAACACGAACACAAGTGGGATCTCATACTGCCAGAATACCAAGCCTTGAGAAAACCGGATGGGGATGCGATTGCAACGCTGGCTTTGAATAATTTTGTAGAAATGAGAGACAAGGTAGCCGATCCTATGTTTTTGCTGCAGAAGAAAATCGAGGCCCGTTTCAGTGCCAAACATCCAGACAAATGGACGCCCGCCTATAGCCTGGTGACATTTAGCCCCGAGGTTCGGTACAGTGAAGCATTGGAAAGGGGCAATGCTCAGCAATCCATCATGGATGACATCATGCAATTGCCCCAGTTGGATACAAAATGGGATAGCGAAGAAGTAGAACAATTGATATTAACCAAATTAAACAGATAGACTATACTTTATGCATCGCAAGGCGCTGATAGAACAAATTCAAAAGAAGAAAACTTTTCTTTGTGTCGGGTTGGATACAGACCCCGATAAGATACCTGTTCACCTGGGTAGCGGACCCAATGGAATGCTTGCCTTCAATAAAGCCATCATTGATGCCACAAAAGACAGTTGCGTAAGTTATAAAATCAATACGGCTTTTTATGAGGCCTTGGGCAGCAAAGGCTGGGACATCATGGCCGAAACGGTTGCTTACATCCCTGCTACCCACCTGAAAATTGCCGATGCAAAACGAGCCGATATTGGGAATACCTCTTCTTATTATGCGAAAGCCTTTTTTGAAACCATTCCATTTGATGCCATTACAGTAGCACCCTACATGGGCGAAGACAGTATCCGACCCTTTCTTGAATATGAAAACAAATGGACCATTGTACTCGGCCTGACCAGCAATCCAGGCGCAAAAGATTTTGAAATGTTGAAATTGCAAGGTGACAAAGAATTATATGTATTTGAACAAGTGCTTCATACGGTTAGCAAATGGGGCAATCCAAATCAATTGATGTTCGTTACTGGTGCTACCAAAGCTGCTGCCTTGAAACAAATCAGGAAAATTGTTCCGGATCATTTTTTACTGGTGCCGGGTGTCGGCGCGCAAGGAGGTAGTCTCCAAGAAGTAATGGAAAACGGCATCAATGATGAAATCGGCTTGTTGGTCAATGCATCTAGAGCCATCCTCTATGCTGCCAGTGATGAAACTTTTGTAACAGCGGCCAAACAGGTAGCCGCGGAATACCAAGCCGACATGAGCGCGTATTTGGATGCAGCTCTTACAAAATGAACACAAAATAAATAACATGAAAAAAATAACCGCCTCTCTCCTTTCGATCTTGTTTGCTTCCATTAGCATGTTGGTGTATGCTCAAGAGTTGCCTTCCGCAGACAAATTACTGAATGACGCCTATGCGGTGGCCGCAAAAGAAAATAAAAATGTGTTGGTGATTTTTCATGCAAGCTGGTGTGGCTGGTGTAAGAAAATGGATGCAGCCATCCATGATGCCTCTTGTAAAAATTTGTTTGAAAAAAATTACGTCATCGTTCACTTAACAGTGGAGGAGTCCAA
>CAZCCN010000050.1:0-1901 GCA_964497085.1 uncultured Ferruginibacter sp. | reverse complement strand
GCTAATATGCTCAAAAGAAAATACAAGGGAGACAATGCAGGACTCCCCTTCTGGTTGATCTTGAATGCTACAGGAGATTTGCTCGGCGATAGTTTTATGCGAAAAGCAGGCGAATCGCTCAGCATGCCAGGTGAAAACATGGGCTGCCCTGCTGCCACAGAAGAAGTGGCCGCTTTTTGTTCCTTATTGAAAAAGACCTCGTCTCTGAGCGAAGCCGAACTGGCTACCATCGCAGAAAGATTCAAAAAGAACAAATAGAATCGATTTCTCTTGGATGATTATTTAATCAGACGGTTTTCCCCAGCGTCTGTTGAATCCGATTGGCCAATTTCTGGGCCCATTTAGCATATTCTTTTCCGGACGGATGCAACAAGTCACTCGCCAAAAAGGCAGGGTCCTGGGCATCTTGACGTTGTGATGGTGTGATATCAATATGTTGGCAATGGTAGGATTCGGTTACATGCTTGCATGCAGCATTGTATGCATCCAATTCGGCTGCAATGGCATTGGACTCTTTGTCCGCAGCAAAAGGAGTAGCACCCCAATCTGGAATGCTTAACACAAAAACATGATGGGTTTGGTGGCCAGAAAATTTTATTGCCTTCTGTAACAAAGCTTCAAATTCAGCGACATAGTTATCGAGAGATCTGCCTCTGTACTGGTTGTTTACACCAATCAATAAACTAACAACATCATAAGCAGGTAAAAAAGTGTTTGTTGAATGGCTGCTGACAACTCATCGGTGGTCCAACCGGTTTTGGCTACGATTTCAGGTGCGACAAAATCCAGCTGATATTGGTTGCGCAACAGCTGTACCGACTGATAAGGAAAACTATCATAAATAGGCACCAATTCTCCTATTGTATAACTATCTCCCAAAGCCAAATAAGAAAGTGCCATTTTGTTGGAATCATTAATAGTGAATCGCCAAGCGCAACCTGCTCCAAAATTCATTGTCAAAGCTTGAAGGCCCCAAGGTAACCGACCCGGCAGCATCCCCCAATCTAACCACCACCATGTTTAAAGAAGGCACGACGTAGATTTTTTTATCGTCTTTACCCAAGGCCATAAACATATCGGCAGGGGCATCGGGTGCCATGTAGCCAGGAAAGACAAATTGCGAAGTGGGCACCATGAAATTGGTTTTTCCATTCAACCACCACAAATACCCATACGAATTGTTTAAACTCTGTGAAGTATTCACCATCGCTTTACAATAATTGCTATCCGTCAGCAATTGATTGCCATCCCAGTTGCCCTTTTTGAGCACCAAGGATCCAAAACGGGCGGCCTCCCTGGTGGTACAATACATGACATTGTTAAACCAAACGCTCTGGGTCATTCCAATTGGATTGAACAAGCGTTGGGTACTATATTGATTGAAAGTGAGTCCACTGGCATTGGCAATCACATCCTGCAACAATCGATAAGGTGCGTTGTGATAGGCCCATCGACTGCCTGCAGGCGCTTTGTATATCAAACAGGCAGGATCCTCACAATCGGGGTCCGCCACACCATCATCCAATCCGGTGGTCATGGTCAGCTGGTGCCGAAGGGTAATCTTATTTTCGTCACTCAAGGGCAAACTGGTCCAGCCGGCGCCCAGGTATTGGGATGTAGGTTGATTGATGTTTAGCAATCCTTCTTCCTGGGCAATCCCCATCAAAAATGCCACCACACTTTTACCGGCAGAGGCAAGATAATAGCGGCTGTCTTTGGTCCAATTGTTCCAATATTGCTCTTTGACAATTCTTCCATTTTGGAGCACCACCAGGCCATAGGTATTTTTAGTACCGGCATAATCAAAGGCCTCTTGCAGTTTTAAGGAATCCCAGCCAAGGGAAGCAATGGATTTGGTGTTCCAAGTGCTGCCAGATACCGGGGGAAAATAATATGCTTCG
>CAZCCN010000049.1:3256-9850 GCA_964497085.1 uncultured Ferruginibacter sp. | reverse complement strand
TATATGTGATTTTTCCGCTCTCATATAGTTTTTGGGCCAAGAGCATTGTCTTGCTCACCCCGTATCCCAGCTTTCTGCTGGCTTCCTGTTGCAAAGTGGAGGTGGTAAAAGGAGGGGCAGGAGAACGCTTCCCGGGCCTTACTTGAATATCTTTAACTGAATATGAAGCACCTATACAGGTTTGCAGAAATTTTTCTGCAAGTTCTGCTTGGTTGTACTTGCTTCCCTCGGCTTTGAATGAAATGGTTTTGTTGTGCAGGTCGGTAGCGGCCAGTAAGGCTTCTACTTTGAAGCTGCTAACTGGCACAAATTGGTTGATTTCCCGTTCCTTTTCTACAATCAGTTTCACAGCCACGCTTTGAACCCGGCCGGCACTGAGTCCGCCCTTTTGACCAATTTTCCGCCAAAGTACCGGGCTGAGTTCAAATCCCACAATCCGATCCAGTACCCTGCGGGCCTGTTGGGCATTCACCAGGTTCATATTGATGGTTCTGGGTGATTGCACTGCTTTTTGTATCGCAGGCTTTGTGATTTCATGAAAGACAATCCTTTTGGTGGTGGATGGATCCAGGTTAAGCAATTCGGCCAAATGCCAACTGATGCTTTCTCCTTCGCGGTCCTCATCCGATGCCAACCAAACTTCATCCGCTTTCTTGGCAAGGCTTTTCAATTCTTTCACCACTTTTTCTTTTTCTGCCGGCACAATATATTTTGGGGTAAAATGATTGTTGATGTCGATGCCCATGTCGTTCTTTTCCAGGTCTCGAATGTGACCATAACAACTTTTCACCTCAAAGTCTTTTCCAAGAATGGCTTCAATGGTTTTGGCTTTTGCCGGGGACTCTACAATCAATAAATTTTTCGCCATGGTTGTATAAATTTCTTTAAAATCCTTGTCTGTACTAGCTTTTACGAGTTAATTCTTGTCTGTCTTTTTAGTCATTTTTGTCTCTAAGACAATTTTCTTATTGATTGTCTAGTGCATGAATCAGTCAAAAAAAATTACTGCAAGATTAGTGCAATATTAGTTTAAAATTGAAAAATCAAACTTTTTCTTGTTTTTGATGATGATCTCGATCATTCTTTTTTGGGTGGGTTGAGGTGTACGCAAATACAAAATCCATAGATAAAAATGCCTTCTTTTTTGTACTTTCAATCCTTCAAATCATTATTACATGAAGGTGGGAATCATCGGTTCTGGAAATGTGGCTACTGTTTTGGGTAGACTCATCAAACAAAAGCAGCACGAGGTGGTTCAGGTCATGAGCCGACAGATTCAATCAGCCACGGTGTTGGCGACTGAATTGGGTGCTCGACCCGCTGATTGGAATGAGGCGCCAGATCCTTCAGCTGACATATATATAATATCACTTTCAGATCAGGCATTGCAGGAAGCCCTCCAAGGGTTGGATTTTGGCAACAAGCCTGTTTTTCACACCGCAGGATCCCTTTCCAAAGATGTACTCAAATATGTTTCAAAGCAACATGGTGTGTTGTATCCCTTACAAAGTATTAGAAAAGAGATGCAGGATATTCCGCCAATCCCATTTTTAATTGATGCCAACAATGAACATACATTGTCGATTGTTCGGTCATTTGCCTTGACATTGTCTGATGCAGTAGGCCAAGCTTCCGATGAAGAGAGAGTCAAATTGCACATTGCAGCTGTATTCGTGAGCAACTTCACCAATCACCTGTATGTCTTGGCAGAAAACTTTTGCAACAAAGAAAATATTGATTTCAATCTTTTAAAGCCGCTGATCCTTGAAACGGCCAGCCGGATTCGAGAACATCGGCCCTCCGCCGTGCAGACCGGCCCGGCAATCAGAAGAGATATTCATACCATTGATAAGCATCTGAAAATTCTGTTGGCGCATCCTGCCTTGCGCACCACCTATTTAAGGTTGACTGACAGCATTATGAATCCGACTGAGTAAAGTGGGCCCATTAACGATGAGGGAATACAATATCTGTTTGAACTTTGTAGGGATCGACAGGCTTTCCATCCTTGTCCAACGGGTCACCCACATACATTTCGAAAGGAGGGGCAGTGGGTTTTTTGTGTTTGCTTTTCATCCAATCTTTCAATGCCGTGTAGGCCTGAGAGGTCTCCTCATAGGGACCAAAATAATGAGCCACGATGGCGCTGTCGGATTTCAAGTGCTTTAGGAAGACGCCCTTCGGTAACCGCTTGATTGTTTTCTTATCAATTGGGATGCCTGCTTCAAAAAAGAAGGGGGCTTTCTGTGTTTTGTACCAGGCCATCGGAGGACCAATCATGGTGGCTTTGTTCTTTTTTAATAAAGTTTGCAGCTTTTCTCCGTAAATGTGCGTTAGTTTTTCACTCAGCCGTTGACTATTGAATGCACTGTCTTTGATGCACAAAACGGTACAGGACAAAGACACAGTATCAGACAGGTTGATGATGGGGGCATTCTGAGGCGTGGGGATTTGCTTATTGGGCGTATCCTTCTTGATGACAATGGGAGGATGCTTTTCAACAGGCACATCGGAGTGGTTATTTCCGCAGGCGTTCAATAGGCAGCCACAGGTACAGATTAAACAACACAGTAAAAAGTTTTTTGCACCCATGGATTCGTGTATTTCTTTAAAATTAAACATTATGACCCAAAAATGCTCATTTGACGGGACTAGATTTTACCGAATTGGTAATTTCATGTAGGTTTGCAACTCGAAATTTGCAGGTATGTATACAATTACGTTTAAATTTGAGCAGAAAGGATTAGAACCCATTACACTTCAAAATATTGATTCCAACCAGTCATTGTTGGAAGTGGCATTGAAAAACGACATTGAATTGCATCACAATTGCGGAGGCGTTTGTGCTTGTAGCACTTGTCATCTGTATGTGGAGCAAGGAGAGACTTTTATTGAAGAACTGTCCGATAAGGAAGAAGATTTCATAGATCGCGCCGTGAGTCCGAGATTGAATTCTAGGCTGGGTTGTCAATGTCTGTTGCATGACGGACAAGGAGAAATTGTGGTGACCTTGCCAGATCAAACGCAGTTTTTGGGCGAATAGCTATTGTAGAATATTTTAAATGAATCAATTAGTATGAATTTTGAATTGCCCATTCACTGGAACGATTACGAAGACATTGCCATGAAATTGTACGAGCGTTTCGGTGATGATTTTGGTGAAAGCCAGATCTATCGAATTCGCTTTACCGATTTGCATAAGTGGGTATTGGAAATACCCAGTTTTGCCGGAAAGCCCGAAGAGAGCAACGAAGGGCATCTGGAAATGATTCAAAGTACTTGGGTGTACGAATGGAGAGACAATCAGAAGTAAACCAATCCGTCAAACATGAATGTGCTGTCGCTTTTTAAACCAATTAAGTTAATCGCCATGGATGTGGATGGGGTATTGACCAATGGCAGTTTGTTGTTGTTGGAAAATGGCCAAATGGCCCGTACCATGAACATCAAAGACGGCTATGCGCTTCAGTTGGCTGTCAAACATGGATATGAGGTGGTGGTGATTTCTGGTGCCGATGATTCGGCAGTACAAAATCGATTGCAAAAATTAGGGATCACACACATTCATTTGGGTGTGACGGATAAAGCAGGTTTATTAAAATCCCTGATGACCAGCCGTCAGTTGGATGCCAGCCAAGTGCTGTTTATTGGAGACGACATGCCGGATTATGCAGTGATGCAATCGGTAGGGTTGGCCTGCTGCCCATCCGATGCCGCGGCAGATATTGTGCAAATTTCACATTATGTGTCACCGGTAAAAGGCGGAGCAGGTTGTGTACGAGATGTCATTGAAAAAGTACTTCGATTGAACAACCACTGGACGTTAGATGCCAGCGTAGCTGCCAAATAATTATTTTTCTAATCGTATCATTTCATTGGGGCCATTCCCAGTCAACCTATCCATCATGACTGTTTTGTTCGCTTTCTTGCGTTTGATTCGTTGGCCCAACCTGCTGTTTATTGCTTTAACCCAATTCCTGTTCTATCATTGTGTGGTGATGGACGCGTTTCCTGTCTCCTGGAGAGCTTACCTGCCAAAAGGGGAATGGTACTTGTTTGGGATGCTGCTGATGGCCTCTGTATGCATAGCCGCAGCCGGTAACATCATCAACGATTATTTTGACATGCACATTGACGCCATCAATAAGCCCGATAAAAACATTGTCGATCGTTTGATCAAAAGAAGATGGGCAATGGTTTGGCATTTGACGCTCTCATTTGTGGGCATCCTGCTGAGCGTGTACATCAGCTATCGTACAGGCCGGTGGACCATTGCGCTTTTCAATTCGGCTGCTGTGTTATTGCTATGGTTGTATTCTACCCATTTTAAAAAGCAACTCCTGACAGGAAACATTATCATCGCAGCCTTGTCCGCCTGGGTCGTGCTGGTGGTGTATTTTTTTGCCGGCGCCAATTTGTTCAATTTTTCAGGATGGCATCCGGACGCCTATCCTTTTAACATCAAGCGCCTGTTTAAAATTACCATGTTTTATGCCGGCTTCGCTTTTGTGGTTTCGCTTATCCGAGAAGTGGTGAAAGATATAGAAGACATGCATGGTGATGCTGCATTTGGATGCAGAACCATGCCGATTGCTTGGGGTGTGCCGGTATCTAAAGTCTTTGTGGCGGTTTGGATGGTGGTGTGCATGGCTGGCATGTTGATGGTTCAATTGTACGCTTGGCAATCCGGTTGGTGGCAGGTGGCACTGTATGGCATCTTGTGTATACTTGTTCCGCTGGGATGGGTATTTCTGGCACTCTACAAGGCTAAAACTGTTGGGGCGTATGCATCGTTGAGCAAGAAGTTGAAATTCATCATGCTGTTGGGAATCGTATCCATGTTATTTTTCAAACTGTTGCCATGAGTCTGACCAATAAAATCATTTTGGCTTCCCAATCGCCCCGTCGAAAACAATTGCTGGAATGGGCTGCAATCGATTTTGATGTAGTCGTGGCCGATACGGACGAATCCTATCCCGAAGGGCTCTCCTTTACAGAGGTGGCCATGCATATTGCCAAAAACAAAGCCCTCGCGGTGTCTACGTTACATTCCACGAAACAAACAATATTGGCTGCGGATACCATTGTCGTATGCGACAACAGATTGATAGGGAAACCTGTTGACCGGGCGGCGGCCATCGAAATCCTTGGTTTCTTATCCGGCAAAAAACACGAAGTGATTACCGGTGTGTATATTCAAAAAGGGGATCAGGAAATTGCTTTTGCTGACGTTACCGAAGTGTCTTTTCATCCGCTGACCCGAGCGCAAATAGAATATTATGTGGATCATTATCAGCCTTATGACAAAGCGGGCGCTTATGCCATTCAGGAATGGATAGGGGTCGTGGGTATTCAATCCATTCAGGGAGATTTTTACAATGTCATGGGATTGCCTGTCAGCAGGGTAGTACAAGCGCTTGGAAAATAATCAGGAATATTACTGCCAATGGTAAGTTGTCAGCACCTGTACATCCGGATGCAGGCTTTTGAAAACCGGACAATTGTCGCCAATCAGTTGCAGGGTCTTTTTATCTTGATCGCTAATGCCGGTGTTGGGCAAATGCAGTACAACCTCTATTTTCCCAATCCTCCTGGGTTCTGAAAACATATGTTTGGTGACATCGATTTTGGTGTCGGTCAGGTCTACCTGCATGTCGGCTGCTCGGATGCCCATCGTGGTGATGATGCAGGTTGCCAGGGCTACACAAACCGTATCGGTTGGGCTGAACCTTTCTCCTTTCCCTTTGTTGTCAGTAGGTGCATCTGTTTCAATGATGCTGCCACTTTGTAGGTGGGTGCATTCGCATCGAAGGTTTCCTTTGTATACAACGGTTGCAGTCATAGGTGGTTATTTTGATATTTGTAAAACTACTAAAGCCCATATTGTCAAATGATGACAAAAAGCAAGTATTGAAATAATTTTTCATAAATTTATGAAGTAAAAGGTACGCATGAAGAAATTGTTTTTATTAGGACTTGCTCAAATCTGTTTGTTAGGTGTGATGGCCCAGCAAGCTTCAACTGCCAAATCTGACAGGAAAGCTGCCAAGCGGGAGAGAATCAACCAAATCATTCGACAGGAAGAAGAAGGAGTGTTGCATTACAAAAAACATTTCGCCGGCGGCATCAAACTCTCCCATGACGGATATGGTGGATGGTTGGAATTTGCCCGTGCTCAATCGGTACAAAAATCGCTTTTGTTTCAGCTGGAAATTTCAGAAAGAAAACACCCCAAAGAAGAAAAACTGCAAGACATTTATGGGCTGGCTGCCCCTATCATTTATGGTAAAATAAATTTCTTCTATCCAATCAAATTGGGTGTGCAACAGCAAATTTTACTGGGCAACAAAGGCAATAAAAACGGGGTTTGTGTAACGGCCAATGTGGGAGGAGGTTTGTCATTGGGTTTGTTAAGGCCTTATTTGATTCAAGTGTACAAAGGCAATGATCAATATGCTTATGTGGGGTATAACTCCCCTGATAGCTTGTATTTTCTGGATCTAAACAATTATGTAAGTGGCCCCAGCTTCGGAACCGGTTGGAAGAACATGACAATGGTGCCTGGTCTCTATGTTAAGCCTTCTGTCCGATTTG
>CAZCCN010000049.1:1772-3189 GCA_964497085.1 uncultured Ferruginibacter sp. | reverse complement strand
CAAGCTGAATATTATACCAAACCTATTCCGCAGATGGTTTACCAGAAACAAGAGAAGCTTTTTTTGAGTGCCTACGTTTCTCTGGTTTTCGGAAGGCGTAAATAAACCTCCCCCCGTTTTCTTGTTTATAAATTCGGTTGTATCTCAAGGTACAAGTGCTTACCTTTGCCTTGCAAACTTTTATTCATGTCCTGCGGAACAACGTCAGATACATCCTCGTCCGTTAAAAAGCCCCATTGGCTGCGTGTAAAACTTCCCATTGGGGAGGAATACAAACACGTGCGCAATTTGGTTGACCAGCACAAACTTCATACCATTTGTGAGAGCGGCAATTGTCCAAATATGGGGGAATGCTGGGGGGCAGGAACTGCCACCTTCATGATCTTAGGGAATATTTGTACCAGAAGCTGTGGATTTTGCGCAGTGGCTACCGGTCGCCCCGATGCAGTGGATTGGGATGAGCCCCAGCGAGTGGCTGAAGCCATTCATTTGATGAAAGTAAAACACGCCGTCATTACCTCTGTGGACAGAGATGAATTGAAGGATGGAGGCAGCATCATCTGGTACAATACCATCAAGGCCGTGAAAGCCCTTAACCCTCAAACGACTTTGGAAACCCTGGTACCTGATTTCAAGGCACAAAAGGAAAACATTCAACGCATCATAGACGCAGCACCTGAGGTGGTCAGTCACAACATCGAAACAACGGAAAGGCTTACGCGAAAAGTCAGGATTCAAGCCAAATATTGGCAGAGTATGGAAACCCTCAAAATACTCAAAGCCGGTGGCATGAGAACAAAGAGTGGCATTATGCTCGGTTTAGGCGAATCAAAACAAGAGGTGGTTCAAACCCTTCAAGATTTATACAACAGCGGGGTGGATGTGGTAACCATTGGACAGTATTTACAGCCCACCAAAAAACACCTGCCAGTAGATCGGTTCATTCATCCGGACGAATTTGCCGAATACAGAGAGATCGGCTATCAGATGGGCTTGGATTATGTGGAGAGTGGTCCTTTGGTTCGATCTTCTTATCACAGTGAAAAGCATGTGATCCAGGGTTGGGGTAGAAACAAATGGCAGGAGGAAAAAACCAACGCTTAATAATTCCATTTTACCAAACCAGCGCACTTGCGCCCAATATCGCTGCATCAGATTCCTTCAGCTCACTGAAAATAAGCTTCACTTTATTCTTGAATATTGGCAATAGGTTTTCTTCCATATGCCTTCTGGTAGGATTCATTAGTAAATTTCCTGCTTTGGTCAAGCCCCCAAACAGCACAATGGCTTCTGGAGATGAGAACATCACAAAGTTTGCCAGTGATTCTCCCAGGATTTGACCGGTGAACTCAAATATTTCATTGGCAATCGGATCTCCCTGCAAGGCACACTGGTGTACCGTTTCACTCGTGATTTC
>CAZCCN010000049.1:889-1762 GCA_964497085.1 uncultured Ferruginibacter sp. | reverse complement strand
CTCTTAAAAGGCTTTCTCTCTCGGGATGAGCCGTGATCAATTCAATTGCCGTTTCCCTTACACCCGTTGCCGAAGCATACGATTCTAAGCTGCCCCGCATGCCGGTACTTTTATGCATCCTGCCGCCAGGTCGGATGATGGTATGCCCCAGTTCACCGGCAAACCCATCGTGTCCCACCACAATTTTTCCGTCAATCACAATGCCGCTACCCACACCTGTGCCCAAGGTGATGGTGATGAAATGTTTCATGTTTTTGGTGCAACCGTACATCATTTCTCCCATGGCAGCCGCATTGGCGTCGTTGGTCAACTTGGTGGGTAGTCCAAATTTTTTGGTAATCAAATCGGCGATGGGAATGATGCCCTTCCATTTTAGGTTGGGTGCGTATTCAATCGTGCCGGTATAAATGTTCCCGTTCGGGGCGCCCATGCCAATGCCAACGAATTGATCGATGCCACCGGCGCGTTCAATCATGGGCATCAACTTACTATGCAGAACATCAATGAAATCTTCCACAAAATCCTGGTCATTGCTCGGGATGCGGTCTTGCTCTATAATCTGTCCGGAAGTATTTACAATACCAAACTTCGTAGTGGTTCCGCCCACATCAATTCCAATTGCGAATTTCTTCTTCATCTGTATTTGTTGTATCTAACCTGTAATTTACTTAGTGGCTGCCCACTGCAGTTTCTTCATAATTGATTCCTTGCTTTTTCAAGATGCCTTTCACGGCAATGGCGAAGAACGCCAAATAAGCAAAACAAACCACGGGGATCCAGTAAGACTGTTGAATACCGATGATGTCCGCCAATTTTCCTTGAATGGGGGGAATGATGCCTCCACCAAGAATCATCATGATCAAGAAGGCAGAA
>CAZCCN010000049.1:284-879 GCA_964497085.1 uncultured Ferruginibacter sp. | reverse complement strand
GTATACTTGCCCAATCCTGCGATAGACAGACTAAAAATACAAGGCCACATGATAGAGCAGCACAATCCGCCGCTTAGAATGGCATAGGTACCAATTGTTCCGCTCATCTGTGTACCGATGATCATGGCCACAATACCCAGGATGCCAAAAATCATTAGGGTTCTGGCAGGTTTGTCTTGGCTGAAATAAAAAGCGGCAATTTGAATCAATACACATGCTGCGTAATAATACAAAGGTTTCATGTCATACTGGGCAATGGTGTTTACACCCAGAATCACGCCAAATGCAATCAGCGGCACAATGATTTGTAATAACAACTTTGATTGTTTGGATAAATTGAAAGCCGAAACGGCGCCTGCCCATCTGCCAATCATTAAACTTCCCCAATACATGGCAATATAAGGTGTGGCTTCAGAAGCTTGCTTGCTGCCAAATGAGGTTTGTTTTAATAATTCGCCCATATTGCTTCCGATGGCTACTTCCACACCCACATACACAAAGATGGCCAGCATGCCCAATACTAGCTGAGGATATTGCATGGCGCCCCATCCATCAGGATTTTTACTTGCGGTAAAATTTGATACAATTAATGATA
>CAZCCN010000049.1:0-274 GCA_964497085.1 uncultured Ferruginibacter sp. | reverse complement strand
TTCAGATTCTTTGATTTCGGATATTTTCTTATTAACGGCGTCAAGTCCAATTAATGCAACTGAATCTTTTGCATAAAAACTTTTCAAAGAATCAAGTTGTTTATCTGCTATTACTTTTTGTTTGTCGTCATAGAAATGAATGGAGTAGTTGGTGTCTTTAATTGCGATGTTTTTTCGGAGCGTGGAGTCTATGAAATGTTTGTTTGAGTCAATATTTTCTGAAATCTTTTCAATACTCTTCTGATCTTTTGAATTGTAACTGCTGAAAATTGGA
>CAZCCN010000048.1:9603-9944 GCA_964497085.1 uncultured Ferruginibacter sp. | reverse complement strand
CTGGTGGTGGTTCCCTTCAACGAGGATTTTGCCAACCAAACGGCAGAAGATTATATCGAGCAATTTCTGGTGGCATGTTTTCATCCCCACACCATCATCATCGGATACGACCATCGGTTTGGGAAAGACAGGCAAGGAGACTACCATTTATTGGAGAACAAAGCAGTGGACTACGGCTATACCGTGAAAGAAATACCAGAGAAAATTTTGCAAAACGTCACCATCAGCAGCACCCAGATTCGGCAGGCCCTGCTTGGTGGTGACATCGCCGCCGCCAATCATTTTTTGGGATATGCTTATTTTTTTAGCGGCATTGTAATCGAAGGGAATAAACACGGTCG
>CAZCCN010000048.1:370-9552 GCA_964497085.1 uncultured Ferruginibacter sp. | reverse complement strand
AATCGGCTATCCCACCGCCAATTTATCGATGGAAGACGAACACAAGTTAACCCCTTCAAACGGCGTATATGCAGTAACGGTAGTAGTAGAAGGCATGTCCTCACGCTACAAAGGCATGATGAACATTGGTATCCGGCCTACCGTTGACGGCACCAAAAGAGTGATTGAGGTGCATATTTTCGATTTTGACGAAATGATTTACGGAAGAAAAGTAACGGTGACGATTCTTGCCAAATTCAGGGATGAAGTCAAATTCAACGGACTGGATGCATTGAAGGCGCAACTGGCCCAGGATAAGCTCGCCGCTTTGAATCTGTTACAATAAGGCTTGTGTAAAAGAGGTCAATTAAATCATCATCTTGACCACCATCTCCCGCATCAAGGAGGCACTGCTGGTGCCCACATCTCCCACCCCCACACTTTTCAGGTTGAAATGGTTCATGAGGAGCAATATCCTTTCAACGCCCGGATACCCATAGTTTCTCATGGTTTCCTTGGCTTGTTTCAAGGAATAGAAATTTCTGTAAAAAACAGGCAACAAGGCATTGTCCGATTGATCTTTCATACCATAGGCCAGGTAAACTTTAGAAAAGAAACTGTAAAGCGCTGGTAGCGCCATCTGAATAGGGACCGCCTTGGGGTTGCTTTCAAAATAAGCGATGATTTGAACGGCTTTCGCTAGGTCTTTTTTGGCAATGGCCGCTTGCAATTCGAATATGTTGTATTCTTTGCTGATGCCGATGTATTTTTCAATATCATCTTCATCAACTTCTTTTTTATTTGTCAGGTTGACCAACAATTTTTCAATTTCCGTTTCGATTCGGGACAAATCGTTTCCGACATGTTCTTCTATCAAACTTACGGCCTTGGGTGTAGCGGTCAATCCTTTGGATTGAATCTGGTTCAGAATCCAATCGTAAATTTTATCGTCTTTGATTTTTGCAAAGTTGACACATTCTGCCTGCTTGCTCAATGTTTTGTAAAACTTGGTCCGCTTGTCCACCCCCTTTCCCTTGTACCCGACAATGAAAATGGTAGACGCCAGGGGATCTTCCAAATATGCTTCCAGCTTTTCCAAACTGTTCATTTGCTGGGCTTCTTTTAAGATCACTACCTGCTTTTCTGCAAACATCGGATAGCGCCTGCAGGCATTGATGACTGCCGTCCAGTCTGCATCTTTACCGTAAAAGACGGTCAGGTTGAAAGAGGCTTCGGATTCAGATAGAATCTCATGCTCCGCATAACGAATGAGCGTATCAATATAATAAGGCTCCTCTCCATCCAGCCAATAGACTGGTTTAAAGGCTTTCTTTTTCCACGATGCAATGATTTTTTCTACGCTCATTGGTAAGGAATCAATCCAGCTGCAATCTAAATCATTTCAACGGAACCGAACCGACGGATTTTAAAAAATGGCTCTGATTGAAGCCCGGCCAATGTGAATGGTGGAGGCGGCGCCTGGCTTGCGACCCTCGTATTGAATGTTCATTTCAATGTTACCGGCAAACCGTTTGGTGAAATCAATATTCCAAATGAAATTTTTTCCGGGAAGCAATCCATCCAACAACAGAAATCCAACCGTGCTATTGGCGGCACCCGGATAGGCTTTGAATCCAATTTGCTGCATACTTATTTTGGCCTGGATGCTGCTGGAAGAAAGCACGTTGTATTTCATGTCTGCGGACCAAGCGCGCACGCTGGACCGCTCCATGGAATCAATCTGATTGGCTTTTTGTGTATACGAGTAAGAAAAGGTCGCCCTCCATTTGGATTGATAGATATAGGTAAGCGAAGGTTCCAGCTGTATTTGGCCCACCCGGTAATTTCTGTTGACAAATGCATTTCCAGCCGTTTGGAGTATTTGCAACGCATTTTTGTAGGTCAGATATCCCACCCAATGTTGTTGAAATCCCAAACGCATTTTAGCCATCCAGCTTTGCAGCGAACGATTCTCAAATCCGTAAGATAACAAGGCTTTGGAAGTTGCTGAACTTTGCGTGGCTTCAAAGCCCCATTTGGGATGGGTTCGATTATAATACAAGGTATTGGACAAAAAAGAATTCATTGAAATCAAACTGGTATCATCGAGTCCTTGTGCAAAAGGAGTGAGCAGCCATTGTTGTTGGGCAATGGCTTTTTTATTGATTTGCCAGGCAGAACTGGTGCTGGTTCTGGAAATTATTTTTTGAACCCATCCTGCAGGATTGGGAAGCAGGGAGGCCGGTGTCAGTTGAATGCTGTAATTGCATTGAACGTAATTGGCTTTGACGTATTGATTGCTGGGCGTATAGATTCGAATGTATTTTTTTTGGTCTTGAAAAACAGCCCATTCAAATTCGTTTAATTCTTCGATTCCATTCGCGTTGTAATCTATCCAGGTATATTCACCTTGTCCTGCAGGAACCGCTACATAGGTAAATTCTCTTTTTTGTTCTTGCCCCCCACCCAATTCATACAACAACATTCCTTTCACAAAACCCTTCCACTCGTTCATACTGTATTCTGCCCTCCCCACCATGGTTTTATCTGAAAGGGCATTCAAGCCTGACGGACGAAGCTCTTGCAAGGTTCTAAAGCCCAGGCGCAACTTGAACTGACGAAAAGGATTCTTCAATAATTCGGTAGAGAGCGAGTAGTTATAGCTCCTGTTGGCCACGACCAGTTCTTTTTGAATGGGGACATAATCGCTTCGGGTGAAAAATTGAATGCCCCATGTATTCGGCTGCGACGGATCGGACTGAACAGAAAGTTCATACGTATTGAAGGCAAAACTATTCGCCGTCAACGTATCTGTCAATTGATTTCTCAATGCATTGTGTTCGCTGAAATACTTCATGCCCACTTGCAGGTTTTTCAGCCCGACAAAGGTTTTCTTTATATCCACACCCGGGCGAAAAAAAGTGCCCTGTTGCAATGGATTGGCAAACTGCAGCCAACTGACATTGGTGGCAAGTTTCCAACTGCCCAACGTGGCGCTTTGGTCTACCCGATGTTTCCAGCCATTGTACCGATCGCTTCGGTTGTATCTGATCAGTTCATATTTTAATTGATTGCCGGCTTTTGTAGCAAAAGACATAGAAAAATGTCCAATGTTTTCATCCGCTGAAAGGGTTTCATACGGAATACTCCAATCCCTTAAGAACTCCACCGTTCGAATGCGCTCCAGGGGTTTGAATCTTCTTTGAACCCATTCCCATCCCACCTGCGACTGAAGCATCATGGGAGCCGCAAAGAGCCGAATTTTTGACAGATGTTGCAGGCTCCATTTCCCGGCACCTCCATGGTTGTCGTTTTTATCCTTGCTTGAAAACAGGTTGGCGTCAAAATTGCTCATGGCCCATTCTGTGTTCATGGAAAGCGCTTTAGACATTTGATGAGCCGTAGACAAGGCAAAGACCTGCCATTTTTTGGGTGTAACCAAAAAGGCCACCGGCTCCCAATCGCCATTCTTTTGTTGGGCCATACCGGGTGCTACCCATTGAAAAACTTTTCCATTGGCTCCGTTAAGCAATTGGGTATAATTTCCTTTACCCGGGCCCACATAAGTAAAACTAATATTGTACAACGCATCTGTCGGATTGGAAGACTGAACGTATACCGAATCGTGCAGGGTTCCGTTGTACAGGGTATCGATTTTTTTGTACTGAATCTTACCCAGTGAAAAAGTATCCCTGTTGGCATTGGAGGTATAAGCGTATTGGATACTGTCTCCGATACCGGACAGCAATTGTTTGTCATTGGCCGTCAACACCTGGTCAATGGGAGAGCTTTTGATGTCTGTATTGGCATACGCGGACAATCGCACCGAGAATTTTTTCTTGACCGAAATTTCATTCGAAACGTAGAACTGGGCATTTAAAAAATTGCGGTCGGCATATTCAAATTCGATTTGAATTCTTTTGTCTTTGGTAATCAGTCGTTGGGGTGTGAACGTGAGCTCGGCTGTATTGTAATTGATGACATAATCCTGGTCTTCTCCCCTTTGCAGCAATTCTCCATCCATGAAAACCCTTTCGGTTCCGGCCAGTACCACAAAATACCATTCATTGTTGGCGCCTTGCAAACGGTAAGGTCCTTGGTTGCCTTCCAAGGGCGTAATGATGTTTCGGGTGAATTTGCCTTTGGAAATGGCCCCACTCACCACCAAATCGTTGGTACTGGAAGCTCCCACTTTGTTTACGGTACTGAATGCTACGCCCTGCGCACGTTTGGCAAAACGCAAGAAATATTGTTTGTCTTGTTTCAAGTCAATGTCACCAAAACTGGTTTGCCATTGTTGCTTTCTGATTTGTAAAAAGATCCGGTCAAAATTACTCAGCTGTTGTGTGTTGCCATCTGGCTGAATCGGAATGTTGTTGTCTGTCAATACCGCTGTCAATTCGAGGCCGTTTCCCAAATTTCCCTGCAATTGGAGGTTCATGGTGGAATTCACCACGGCGTCCTGGCTGTTGCCAAAGGACAGCGATCTGCCGAAGCTACCTTCACTGCTGAGGCCTCCAAAATCGAACAACGCATTTTTTTGCTTGGACGAAGCTGTCTTAACCACCATGGGCAGTTCGGATAAAAAATTATTCCGGATCTTCTCATAATCCATGCGGCGTTGAACGGCATTGAATTTGATTGGAAACACCCTGTACACCACATACACAGAATCTGCCAAGGGAGGTTGAAGCCAAGTGAGACGGGCATCCACTTCATTGAGGGTGTAGGCCGTCGAGGGAACATTGATGATGGCAAAGGTACCGGGCACAATGCTAAGGGTATCTATTAACTGAATAGATGGCTGGGTAGCCATTTGCTTCTTTCGTTGGAAAGAGAAGGGTTGATTTGTTGACCCCATGCGGAAGTAGCAAAAGAAAACAGGCAGACAATCAGGTATCGCTTACAATGTTTCAATTAAGGGCCAATGATTCAATTCTAAAATTAACATTTATTCGGGTAGCCATACACAAAAAAGGCCTGCTCCATCGGAGCAGGCCCTGGTATTAGATGATTGTACATGATTATTTTTCTTCAGTGGAGAGACCGGCTTTCAGGTATTCGCTGTTGAGCCTGGCAATGTTGGCTACTGAAATGCCTTTGGGACATTCCGCTTCACAAGCGTAGGTGTTGGTGCAATTTCCAAATCCCTCTTTGTCCATTTGCGCCACCATGTTCAATACCCTTGATTCTCTTTCGGGTGCGCCTTGCGGCAACAAAGCCAGTTGTGATACTTTTGCCCCTACAAACAACATGGCGCTGCCATTTTTACAAGTAGCCACACAAGCCCCACATCCAATGCAGGCAGCAGCCATAAACGCATTGTCGGCATCCTTCTTGTCGATGGGTATGGCATTGGCATCCACCGCGTTTCCGGTATTCACTGAGATATAGCCACCTGCCTGAATGATTCGGTCAAAAGCAGAACGGTCTACCACCAAATCTTTCACCACGGGAAAAGCACTGCTTCTCCATGGCTCCACCACGATGGTGTCCCCATCTTTAAAAGCACGCATGTGTAGCTGACAGGTGGTATTTTGCTGCCAGGGTCCATGGGCTTGTCCGTTGATGTACATGCTGCACATGCCGCAGATGCCTTCTCTACAATCATGGTCAAAGGCGATGGGATCTTTGCCTTCCAAAATCAATTGCTCGTTGAGGACATCAAACATTTCAAGAAAACTCATCTCGGAAGAGATGTCTTTCAATTGATAGGTTTCCAATTGACCCTTTGACTGACTGTTTTGTTGACGCCATACTTTCAACGTCAGATTCATGTGATAATGTTCCATAAAAAGGAATTTTCAGATAGTGAATGCGTTTGTCAATTATTTATAACTCCGTTGTGTGGGTTTAACAATTTCAAAATTCAATGGTTCTTTGTGAAGCTCCCAGTTGCTCTCTCCCTTCAACTCCCAAGCCGCCACATAGCTGTAATCTTCATCGTTTCTTTTGGCTTCGCCGTCTTCTGTTTGGCTTTCTTCCCTGAAATGTCCTCCACAGCTTTCATTTCTGTTCAGGGCATCTTTGCACATCAATTCACCCAACTCAATAAAATCGGCTACCCTGCCCGCTTTGTCCAATTCAGGATTGAAAGCATTGATGCTGCCAGGGATACGCACATCAGACCAGAATTCTTTTTTCAGTGCCTGGATGGCTTCAATGGCTTGCGTCAATCCTTCTGCGTTTCTGGCCATGCCGCATTTATCCCACATGATTTTACCGAGTCTTTTATGGAAACTCTCCACGGTTTGTTTGCCTTGGATGCTCATCAAACGTTGCAAGCGATCATTGACTTCTTTTTCGGCTTGAACAAATGCCTCGTGATCGGTAGGAATGGAAGTGGTCCTGATTTCATCTGCCAGGTAATTACCCAAAGTATACGGAATCACAAAATATCCGTCCGCCAATCCTTGCATCAGGGCAGAGGCCCCGAGTCTGTTGGCGCCATGATCGCTGAAGTTGGCTTCGCCTAAAGCATACAAGCCGGGTACGGTGGTTTGTAATTCATAATCCACCCACAAGCCGCCCATGGTATAATGCACCGCAGGATAAATCCGCATGGGTGTTTCATATGGATTTTCTCCGGTGATTTTTTCGTACATCTCAAACAGGTTGCCATACTTTTCTTCCACCACGGACTTACCCAATGAGAAAATGGTGGCATCATCGGCAGCCATCAACCCTGATTTACCTGCTTCAATTTTACCATAGCGCATGATGGCGTCTTTGTAATCGAGGTAAACCGCCATCTTGGTGGTACCTACTCCATATCCTTCGTCGCATCTTTCTTTGGCAGCACGAGAGGCCACATCCCGGGGAACCAGGTTTCCAAAGGCGGGGTACCTTCTTTCCAAATAATAATCTCTTTCATTTTCCGGAATGTCTTTCGGCGCACGGTTGTCACCTTTTTGTTTGGGCACCCAGATTCTACCATCGTTTCTCAAACTCTCGCTCATCAGGGTCAGCTTGCTTTGATGGTCTCCACTCACCGGAATACAAGTGGGGTGAATCTGTGTAAAGCAAGGATTGCCAAAGTAAGCGCCCTTTTTATGAGCCTTCCAAGCAGCCGTCACGTTGCTTCCCATCGCATTGGTGCTCAAATAAAATACATTGCCGTATCCGCCCGAGCACAACAAGACCGCATGGCCAAAATGCCTTTCGGTTTTTCCGGTTACCAGGTTGCGTGCAATGATGCCACGGGCTTTACCATCTATTTTCACCACGTCGAGCATTTCGTGACGGGCATACATTTGTACATTTCCCAAGGCTACTTGTCTTTCGAGCGCACTGTACGCACCCAACAACAATTGCTGTCCTGTTTGACCCGCTGCATAAAAAGTACGCTGTACTTGTGTTCCTCCAAATGACCGGTTGCTCAACAAACCACCATATTCACGGGCAAAGGGCACACCCTGGGCCACACATTGGTCGATGATGGCGGTGCTCACTTCTGCCAAGCGATGTACATTGGCTTCTCTTGCACGGTAATCTCCGCCTTTAACCGTGTCATAAAATAAACGAAACACCGAATCGCCATCGTTCTGGTAATTCTTTGCTGCATTGATGCCTCCTTGGGCTGCAATGCTATGTGCCCGACGAGGGCTGTCCTGAAAACAAAAAGCTTTAACCTTATATCCCAGCTCACCGAGGGAAGCAGCAGCAGAAGCGCCGGCCAATCCTGTGCCGACCACAATCACTTCCAACTTGCGCTTGTTGGCCGGGTTGACCAATTTTACATGCCCTTTGTAATCACTCCACTTTTTGTCCATGTCACCTTGTGGAATCTTTGCATCTAAAGCCATAATTTATGAATTGGTTGAAAGAATAATATTTTGATAATGAATGGTATTATGAGATCCAATGAAAATGAAATGCCAAGGGCATTAAAGCAAACAAGGAGCAGATGATGACTGCATAGCCAATCCCAGCGGCACGAATCACAGGTGTATATCTCTTGTGGTTCAATCCAAATGTCTGAAACGCACTCTGAAAACCATGATACAGATGCCAGAACAAGGCTACCACACCCACCAGGTATAAGCCTACCCAGATTGGATCGCTGAATATGACTTGCAGTTCTTCATAGAGATTGTGGGGCTGGTCGCCACTGTACAAGGCGATTTTGGTACCCACATAAAAATGATTGAGGTGCATGATCAGAAACAACAACAACAGTGTTCCCAGAATACCCATTGAACGGCTGTACCATTGGCTGTTTTTAGCAGGTTGATTGTAATGATATTTTACAGGACGTGCCCGATTGTTTTGAGCCCACAACAACAATCCTTGCACAATGTGCAAAATCAAGCCAGCAAACAAACCGATCTCCAAAAAGCGAACAATCCAATTGTGACTCATGAAGTGAGCAAAAGTATTGAAGGTCTCTCCCCCGTCGTTTAAGAAAATGCAGGAGTTGATCCCCGCATGAACGATTAAAAAAGTAATGAGGAAGGTTCCGGTAAGCGCCATGGTAAATTTTTTACCAATTGAAGAAGTAAAAAAATGCTTCCAAGTCATAGTTGAAAATTAAGAAAGTTAGGTGCTGCAAAAATAAGACAGGATGGGTCAATTCGGTACTTTATTGAAAGATTTTATTGAATAAACCCTTTGATTCTAAACAAGTTGCCTTAAGACAGGCTGCGGGATCGTTGGCGGTCGATTTCCTGCACAATCATTTCAGGCTTCAGGCTCCTCCAGCCCTGCATCTCCATCAAGGGAATGTACCGTTGGAGCCGGGCAAGTGTATAATCGTGCCTGCTTTGGGAAGGCAGGTTGAGCATGGTCACCCAGCCGTTGTCTTCATCGAGCTGATCCATCCATTCTTCGTAATAGCTGTCATCGCTGCTGTGAAAATTGAGGACATTTTCGGCAATCAGCACAAATTTATAGATGCCCTTTTTGTATAAATGATCTGTGATGTCCCTTCGAAGGGTCATGATGTCATTTTCAATGGCATCGTTCCACTCTCCCAGGAATTCAATGATGGCGAAATGTTGTTCATAATCGACAAACAGAATCTTCAAGTACAAGGTGCGGGAACCAAAATCATCCCATTGCGGATGAATGTAATAATTATAAATGGTCTGGGAATATTCAAACTCGCTGTAGGTTCGACCAAAAAAAGGAGACCACTTGTCTTCTTCTGCTGCGTACAAATGACGCCAGTTGTAATATGGTTCAATATCCTGCATGCCAATCGA
>CAZCCN010000048.1:0-360 GCA_964497085.1 uncultured Ferruginibacter sp. | reverse complement strand
CATAAAGTTCCGTCAAAAGAATCAACCTGTCAAATTAGAAAATAAAAAAGGGCTGCCAATTGGCAGCCCATCACTTAATAACCCAGATCATTATTGTACAAAGATTTTTTCATTGATCACAGCGACTTGTTGCTGATCCATCACTTTTACAATATACATGCCCTTGGCCAGCTGGTTGCTGAGCTGCACTTTAATTGTGGATGAGCTACTTTTAGACAGATGAATCACTTCTTGGGTCAGGAAAGTACGTCCTGCCAAATCGGATACAACGATTGAATACTTCCCTTTTGGCTGGTTTTCCATCAACACGCTGAAAGCATATTGGGTAACGGGATTGGGGAATATTTTGGAATCAACTGC
>CAZCCN010000047.1:6082-10057 GCA_964497085.1 uncultured Ferruginibacter sp. | reverse complement strand
ACCGGGAGCTATGGTTATCGCCCTGGTTTCATTGGCTATTCTCATCCTGTGGGATGCGATTTTGGTAAAAAAACACAAGATCTTTCAAGTTGTTCAGGGGCCCATTGTGGTGGTTATCCTAGGAATTTTGATGAATGTGGCATACCAACATCAGTGGCTCCCATTTAATTTGGAGACCCATCAAATTGTTTCGATTCCTGTCCCAGAATCTTTCAACAGCTTTCTTCAGCAATTCACTTTTCCTGATTTTTCAGCATTATCCAATGCCGAAGTTTGGAAAATAGGTATTGTGATGGCGATTGTGGCTTCTTTAGAAACATTGTTGTGCGTAGAGGCTACTGACAAATTGGATCCGGATAAAAGGATCACCCCTACCAACCGAGAGTTAAAAGCTCAAGGAATTGGCAATATTATTTCAGGGCTGATTGGAGGCCTTCCCATTACACAGGTAATTGTCAGAAGTTCTGCCAATATCAATTTCGGAGGTAAAACAAAATTATCTGCGATCCTCCATGGCATTTTCCTTTTAATCAGTGCAATCGCAATCGCTGGCCTACTCAACCTAATACCCCTCGCAAGCTTAGCTGCCATATTAATTGTCGTTGGATATAAATTAGCCAAACCTTCCTTGTTCACTCAAATGTATCGATTGGGCTGGGAACAATTCATTCCTTTCATGGGTACCATCATAGCAATCTTGTTGACGGATCTGTTAAAGGGCATCACAGTAGGAATTTTGCTGGGAATATTTTACACCCTGCGTCATAGCTATAGAAATTCGCATTATGTTAAGGATATCAAGTCAAATGTAAACGGGCAATCTGTACATCACTTGGTCTTGGCAGAAGAAGTATCATTCTTCAATAAAGCTAGTCTGTTGGAAACATTGGATGCCATTCCATCCAATTCAAGGGTCATTATCGATTGCAGCCAATCCAAAGCTATTGCTTATGATATAATTGAATTGATCAAAAATTTTGAAGCACACGCGCCCAGTATGAATATTGTCGTAGAGAAGATAAATTTTATTGAAAACTAAAATAATGAAATCAATAAAAATATCATTGCTCCTTTTAATGTTTACACTCAACTGTACCAAAGGAGTGGGACAATCCAATCTAACAGGGAATTGGCTAATATATTTTGGAAATCAAAAAATCAATCAAAAATGGAATATTCACAATGAAGTGCAATATCGAAACTACAATTGGCTAGGAGATGCCAGTCAATTGTTGTTCAGAATAGGGATTGGATACGACTTGTCGGAAAATAACAATAACATCATGGCAGGCTATGGTTTCATCAAATCATATATATATCAAGATTATTCAAGCAGCAAGAAAGAACTAGATGAACACCGAATTTTTCAACAGTTTATCACAAAACACCAATGGAAAAGCCTGTTTTTGACTCATCGAATCAGAAGCGAAGAAAGATTCATTGAAAAAGATTTCTCATTCAGGATGCGGTATTTTCTACTCATCAATATCCCGCTTAACAAGCAAACACTCGAAAAAGAGGCCATTTATCTAGCAAGTTCAGATGAAATCTTTTTCAATGTCACAGATGGTAAATATGATCGAAACAGAATCTATATGGGTCTGGGATACGCTTTCAATAAGTACGTTCGAACAGAAGCAGGCTTCATGGTGCAACACACCCTGAATGCCAGCCAAAAACAATTTCAAATCATCCTCATCAATAATCTGCCATTAAAAAAACAATCATGAAAACATTGACAAAGGAAATGCAAGAAGCCATTAATCCTCAAAAAGCCTTGGAATTACTGAAAGAAGGCAATATAAGATTTGTGAATAATCTAAAAATCAATCGAAACCTACTGCAGCAAGCGAATGAAACTTCAGATGGACAACACCCTTTTGCAGTAATCTTAAGCTGCATTGACAGCAGAACATCTGCTGAACTCATTTTCGATCAAGGATTGGGCGATATCTTTAGCGTAAGAATTGCCGGCAATATCCTCAATGAAGATATCTTAGGGAGCATGGAGTTTGGCTGTAAAGTAGCAGGTGCTAAAATAATCGTTGTCTTAGGACATTCAAGATGTGGCGCTGTCAAAGGCGCATGCGATCATGTAGAAATGGGTAATCTCACTTCTTTACTTTCCAAAATTCGACCAGCAGTGGATGAGGAGACCAACACCTTAGAAAACAGACATTCATCCAATGCTGCATTTGTAGAAAATGTGGCGGCTATTAATGTCAAGCGAACTGTTCGATCAATTATTGAAAGAAGCCCTATTTTAAAAGAGATGATTGAACAGGGAAAAATTGGAATAGTGGGCGGCATGCATGACATTACAACAGGAGAAGTTACATTTTATTCCTAAGCTGATCATAAAAAGAGCGGCCTGAAACCAGGCCGCTCTTGTATAACCCAAATCCAAAAAATTATCCTTTTCGACCAGATTTTTGTCCGCCATTTCCTTTGGACTCATGCGAAGGGGCTACTCTATCTGGTTTTGCTTCCTTTTGTTGAGGTCTGTCATATTCGCGGCTTTCATTGCGCCTGTTGGGCTGCTCCGATGGAGCCTGTTCAACCCGCTTGGTTGGCCGATCATTATTCAGTTGCTTCGTATCGGTTTCAGGCCTTTCCCTTTCAATTTGTTTAACTTTTTCCGGGCGCTCGCGAACCTCTCTTTCTTTTACAGGTTGGTTATTGGAACGAATCAAGTTCTTTCTGCCGGGCTGCTTCACACCATTGTTGTCTAATTTGGGCAATCTGTCGTTTGCCGATTTGGCCGTAGGATATTTTTTTCTGAATTCATCTGATCCTCTTTTCATCAAATCGGGTCTTGAATAAGTAGCCTTGAAAGCGCCTTTTTCTCTTCTGCCATAATAGTAAACCGATCTCGCTCTTTTGCCACCCCAATAGAAGCCTATAAAATTATTGTACCGGCAATGGTTCCAACGGCGGTAATGTCCGAAGTAATAATAGTTCCAGTGGTAGTGCCAGCCATAATATTCATGCCAATAAAAAGGAGACCATGATGACCAATAAGAGGGGTAATAATCCCAATACCAGGGAGAATACCAAGGATTGTAACCTGGCATATATACATACCGAACAATGGGCCAGCTGGCAATGACATATGTGGTTGTCCTTTCAACCTGCACAGGCGTGGTGCCCCCCATGGTGTAGCCCGGATTAGGCGTGGAGGCTGTTTTATTGTCTTCGGTATCAAAGTTTGGTTCAATGATGTAATCTTTCCCATACAGATCCTCGTCACCGATTACTTGTATCTGCACCTGGCCTTCTTTGTTTTTCTGCACGACGATAACCGCCACATCTTGATTTTCAGTTGCATTCACAGGAACCTGCAGCACAATATTGTGTACGTCTCCGTCAATTTTATCCATGACCTTGATGTAATCAATTTTGTTGTCGCCATTCAAATCCAAATTATTGATTTTGGAATCCTTTTCATTTATTTTTTGCTCAAACTTTTCTAAGGTTTCGGACTCTTGAAAAACCTTCAACACGGCATATAAATTGAGGTTATCCCCTGGTAAGTTTAATTTCTGATCTGTTGATTGGGCCACGGAAATTCCACAAGCCACCATCAAGAGAGAAAGCATAGCTGTTACTTTTTTCATAACACACGTTTTATAGGTAATAAAAAAGTTTATCAGTTTTAAGACCCTCAATTTACATCAAAGTTTAATGTTACTGAATGAGCCAGGCTGGTTTCCTGTGAGGATTTTGTTAAATATGGTTTGAGAGACCGATTATTGGCTGTTAGGATAACATTCTACCAACACTTTATGATGCAGCCATTCAATAGGCTTGATGCTGCTAAACACATCCGTTGATAGCCCACGGAGAATCAATAGGATGGCCATGATAAAAACAATGAAAGAATAGGTATATTTAAAAGCGTACCGAAATCTTTTGGCTAGGGTATGTCCAAAAAAGGAAACCGCCCACAATAACGGCAAGGTCCCCAATCCAAAC
>CAZCCN010000047.1:0-6072 GCA_964497085.1 uncultured Ferruginibacter sp. | reverse complement strand
TCATAAAGCCTATACTTTGGGTTATGTTTTGCGTACCAACTGCACCTACTAATGCTACATACACCAAACCGCAAGGCAGGAATCCATTCAATAATCCAATTGCAAAAACACCCAAATAGTCTTTCCGATTGAACATTTTTACAATAGCCGTTCTAATAATCGAATACAAGTAATGAAGAAAAGTCACCCTGTCCAATCGTTTGCCCAAAAAAGGAAAAATCAGAAAAAGCAACAAGAACACCCCTGCTACCACAGAAAATATCTGTTGAAAGCCCAACCAATTGAATGAAGTGCCAAGCAAACCAAGTATCAAACCAATAAAGGAGTAAGTGACAATTCTGCCAAAGTTGTACAGTAGTGTAGACAAAAAAGTAACAGCAGAAGACCCTTGCAATCCTGGCAAGGACAATGCAATCGGACCACACATGGCAATACAATGGGTGCTTCCCACTGCACCCAAAATAAAAGCGGTAGTCAAAACAGCCGTCATTGAACAAATAATTTATCCTCTACATAATAACCCTTTTGTTGGGCGATCCAACGAAGGTGTATTTCATAATATCCTTTGGGGACTTCTTTTATCGAAATCGATAAAAATGCAGCTTGGGTGTTACAGGTGAAAAGCCGGTCGTTTTCCTTGTTGGACGGACAATACAAATCCACTTCAGTTGCCAGTGAGATGTTCTTCATTTCTTTTGGAAAATGAATCAGCAAGGAATCTCCCTTCAAATCAAACTCCACTCGTTTGGACAACGCTTCCGCACGATTCCTTTCTTCGATGGTATGTTGAAAAGCCAATTCTTTTTTGTAATAATCAGGTATGACCAACTCTTCCTTTTGGATGACAGATTTGTATACCAAAAACATGATACCCCCAACAAACACTAAGTATACCAGCAATATTTTTTTACCCCAATTCATAGTCTGTTTAATTATAGATTTCCGGACCAATAAAATAAGCCTCTAGCGTTTTAATTTTCTTTCCAGACACATACAAACCAACAGGAACAATAGTTTTCCAGCTTTTAACTTCGTTGCGATTGAGTCTGATAAAGAATTGCATGGACTGATAGGCCTCTCTTTTAATTACCGATGTGGTGCTGTCCACCAGGGCGATCTCACCCTTGCCATTTTCCAATTTCAAGCTAAGGTAAATATCTTTATGCGTTTTGTTAGCGAGCTTCAAGTTGAACAAATTGCTGATCCTACCGTCAGGCATAGAAGTATAGGTCATGCCAGAGGTTCTCATCAATCGCGCATCCAAATCGGTTCTACTCAACAATAAAAACAATAAAAAGCACAACAACAACAAAAGCACCAAAGAATAAGCTTTTACCCTTCCTGTAAACCGAAGGGCTTGTTTGGCTTGTATACTGTTTTCAGAAGCATACCTGATCAACCCAGTGGGCCTGTTCAATCCAACCATAATGGCATCACAAGCATCCATACAGGCTGTACAATTGATGCATTCCAGCTGTGTGCCATTTCTGATGTCTATTCCCGTTGGGCAAACCCTTACACAAGCCAGGCAGTCTATACAATCTCCATTCATGGGTTGTCTGTTTTAATTTTTTTACAATTTCCGGAACAGCTTGTACACTTTCCCTCCGGATGGGCATCTTTGTGAGGCTTCTTCCCCCTAGGCTCTCCCCTCACATGGTCATATGCTACGACAATGGTATTCTGATCAAGCAGCACCCCTTGCAATCTGCCATAGGGGCAAACCACAATGCAGACTTGTTCCCGAAACCACCAATACACAAACATGAACACCAAGGTGAATACAAATAAGGAAAAGAAAGATAGCAGGTTCTTGAGCGGATCAGTGTAATAATGCAGCACCCGATCCATACCAATTAGGTATGCCAGAAAAAAATTAGCAATCAGAAATGAAATCCAGAAGAAAACCTTGAATGTAAGCGCCCTTTTGAAAAATTTATTGAAGGTCCATGGGGCTTTCCTCAATTTGGCCTGGGCAGTAGCATCACCGTCAATCCAATATTCAATTTTTCTGAATACCATTTCCATGAAAATGGTTTGGGGGCAAGCCCAGCCACAAAACACCCTCCCAAATACCACTGTGAAAAGAATGACAAATACAATGAAAGTAATCATGGCCAATCCAAAAATAAAAAAGTCTTGAGGCCAAAAAATCAGGCCAAAAATGATAAACTTTCGTTCCAGTACATTCAACATGAAAAGTGGTTCATCGTTTAGTTTTATAAATGGAAGGGCGAAGAAAACCATCAGATAGAAAACACTGAAGTAGGTTCTGAAGCGATAGTATTTTCCGTGAGGCTGCTTGGGCGTGATAAAATTACGCTTCCCTTCTTTCGAAATAGTGGCTACCGAATCGCGAAAGGCTTCTTGGTTAAAATGTTCGTCCTGGCTCATTTATTTAGCGGTTAATAACGTGTCTCTTTTGATGGATTGAATGCTGTCTTCTATATACAAATCACCCTGAGGCGCTTTGGGATTGAGCGGGTTGGTGCCTTTCAAAGATTTGATGTATCCAGCCAAATCATTGATTTGCTTGGGAGAATAATTCTTATCCCAAGCCTGCATTCCTTTGTCTGGGTAACCATGTTTTATAGACAAGTACACATCAGTCAATGAACCTTTGTGTATCCAGTATTCATCTGTAAGATTGGGGCCGGTTCCACCCTCTCCCATTTTGCCATGACAGGTCCAGCAAACAGTCGTGAAAATTTCTTTTCCTTCATCCATGCCCGATTTTGAGGGCATTTGCAAATTGGCTTCATCAACTTTATCAGCATTTTTTGATTGATAGGCTTCCATATCAATTTTGGCTTGTTCCATTTCGGCATTGTATTCTTCTGTCGGATTTTTACCATATCCCATGACATGAAAATTAAACAAGTAGACAATGGCCACTACAATGGTTATGTAAAAACCATATTTCCACCAAGGGGGCAGTGAGTTGTCCAATTCACGAATACCATCATAATCATGATCTAGCATTACATCTGCCTCCTTTTCCACTGCTATGGCTTTCGTGAAAAAGCGTTTGTCCATTTTATTCCACCAGGCTTTCAATGACCATCCATTCTCTTGGGTTTCGGGCAATAACTCCTGTTGTATCCTTTTGATAAAGAACATGAAAAACATGATCACGATTACTTCTATGATAATGACAGATGCCAGGGTCCAAAAACCGGCATAATTCAAGCCTCCATAGTTGTCTACTTCTGGTGCGGGCACTGCATCTGCAACGGTTTGCGCAGAGGTTCCATGCGCAATGAGCTGAAAAAAAGCGAGTAAAATCATCGGCGCCACTTTACTGGCCTGTTTGGCTTTTTCCATCATTTGCTTGATCAATATCAGCAACACTTGCCCCATTCCCCATATCACAAAAGCCAATACAAGAGCGATCAGGATCATTACAATCGCAAGAATGTTATCGGTAGAAGAAACCACTTTTGTTGCGGTTTCCTGAGCCTGGGTAAAAACAGACAGCAGCACCCCTGCCATACAAAGCAAATAGAGTTTATGTATTTTATTGAACATACAATTAGATTTTATGATGGTTGGTTTAAAGTTTCGTTTTCATGGCCATCCAACGGCAGATCGGCCAACAGATGTACTTCTTTCTTGTCCATTTTGAAAACGTACCACAACAGAGCTACGAAGAATAAGAAAAATATGAACAATGAAATCATTGGATACACCTGAGCATGGTCTATGGTTTCAGCATATTGTTTGATAAACTTGAACATAATTATGGATTTTGAGATTTAGCAATGTCTTTACCCAACCTTTGCAGATAAGCAATCAAAGCAATTACTTCTTTATTGGGCGATACCCTGATGCTGTCTGCATACAACCTTTGGGAAATTTCTCTGGCCTGGCTCATGAGCGAGTCATTGGCTTTGGCATCAAATCCCTTTTCGTAGGGAACGCCAAGTTGTTGCATCGCCCTGATTTTAGCTGGTGTGGTGGATACGTCCAAATCCTGCTCTAACAGAAAAGCATAAGCCGGCATGATGGAACCCTCGCTCATGGAAGAAGGCTCACGTAAATGCCTGAAATGCCAACCATCTGATTTTTTCAAGTTGCCTGCACCTTCCCTTCCCAAATCAGGACCGGTACGCTTGCTGCCCCACTGAAACGGATGATCGTATACAAACTCTCCAGCTTTGGAATATTCTCCATAGCGTTCTGTTTCGCTTCTGAACGGACGTACCATTTGAGCGTGACATACATAACAACCCTCTCTGATGTATAGGTCTCTGCCTTGTAATTCAAGTGGCGTATATGGTTTCACGCTACTGATGGTCGGCACATTCGACTTGATCAAAAATGTTGGCACCAATTCTATAATGCCGCCAATTAAAATCACAATCAAACTCAAGATCATAAGGTGGACAGGCTTTCTTTCGATCCATCTGTGCCAATGCTCTCCGCTGTGTTTTTGATAGGCACTAAGCAAGGGGGCTGCCTCCGCGGCTTCGTTGGCCACCAGGCTTCCGGATTGAATGGTCTTGTATAGATTATACACCATAATCAATGCACCGATCAAATACAAGGTTCCGCCAAATGATCGCATGGCATAAAAGGGCTTTAAATATGTGACGGTTTCCAAAAAAGAATATTTCAACTGTCCACTTTCGGTGAATTGCTTCCACATACTACTCTGCGTAAAACCAGCCCAATACATCGGCACTGCATAAAATACAATACCGAGTGTACCCAACCAGAAATGGTTATGGGCCAGTTTTATGGAGTATAGTTCAGTCTTGAAAATTCTTGGAATCAACCAATAAAGAATTCCAAATGTGAGCATCCCATTCCAACCCAAAGCACCAATGTGCACATGGGCGATGATCCAGTCGGTAAAATGACTGATGGCGTTCACATTTTTTAAAGAAAGCATGGGCCCTTCGAAAGTGGCCATCCCATAAGCGGTTACTGCAACCACCATGAATTTAAGAATCACATCATCTCTCACCCTGTCCCAGGCACCCCTGAGAGTCAGTAATCCATTGATCATGCCACCCCAACTTGGAAAGATGAGCATAAATGAAAAGACAACACCCAAGGACTGGGCCCAATTGGGCAAAGCCGTGTACAGCAAATGGTGAGGACCTGCCCAGATATACAGGAATATCAAAGCCCAAAAGTGAATAATAGACAACCTATAAGAATAGACTGGTCGATTCGCGGCTTTGGGCAAGAAATAATACATCAACCCCAAATAAGGGGTTGTCAAGAAAAAGGCCACGGCATTGTGACCATACCACCATTGCACCAATGCATCCTGTACCCCAGCATACCAAGAATAGCTCTTCAAAAAGGTAACAGGCAGTTCAAAAGAATTAACAATATGCAAGACTGCAACAGTTACAAACGTAGCAATGTAAAACCAAATGGCTACATACAAATGTCTTTCCCTGCGCTTGATGATGGTTCCAAACAAGTTCCAACCAAAAACAACCCACACAAGGGTAATAGCAATATCAATAGGCCACTCCAACTCTGCATATTCTTTCCCGGAGGTGATCCCCAGTGGCAACGTGATGGCAGCTGCGACAATAATTAGCTGCCAGCCCCAAAAATGAATACGACTCAATGTGTCACTAAACATGCGAGCCTTGCACAAACGCTGCAGCGAATAGTAAACACCCATAAAAATACCATTCCCTACAAAGGCAAATATAACCGCATTGGTATGCAATGGCCTTAACCTTCCAAAGGATCCGTATTGGGTAATGTTCAAAGAAGGGAACACCAATTCAAGGGCGACCCATAATCCAGCAAGCATGCCCACGATACTCCATAGCATAGTGGCATATGCAAAGTTCTTGACAATCTTGTTGTCATAATAAAATTTTTCAGTTTGCATGTGTTGTTTTTTTTGATGTTGATGTATTGTCAGTTGTTGTGATGCTTGTTTCATTTTCAAAAAGCACCCTGATGGACGGAGTGTAATCATCTTCATATTGTCCGGAAACCACACTCCAAATGAATGCTGTCAAAAAAGCAGCCGCTATCAAAATGCTACATCCCAGTAAAATCAATAGGACACTCATATCAAAATATTTTATTTATCAA
>CAZCCN010000046.1:0-10093 GCA_964497085.1 uncultured Ferruginibacter sp. | reverse complement strand
CAGGAATAGAAATATTAAATTCTTTTTCAAATTCCATAATTAATTCAACGGTGTCCAAGCTATCGGCACCTAAATCATTAGTGAATGAAGCTTCTGGCGTAACCTCCGCTTCATCAACACCTAATTTGTCAACAATGATTTTTTTAACTCTTGTTGCAATGTCTGACATGGTAGTAGAATTTAGTTTATACTGGTGCAAAAATATACTTTTTGAACTAATTACAAAGAAATACTATGGATGGGTAAATATTATTTACCGAAACAGGCCTATTTTTTTCAAAAAATCAGTAAAAAAGCAATCGAAATCAAGTACATTTATAGTGATAACGGGGTTATTTCAACTAAACGAATGGGCGTATGGGATTAAAGCAAATCGACCACGGAACAGCCGAGTATGAGCAGATGGTGCAACTAAGGCACCAGGTGCTTAGGGCGCCCTTGGGTTTGCGTTTTAGCCCCGACGAGTTGATGGCAGAAAAAGGGGAAATCCTCATTGCAGCTTTTGATGACGATGAGATCATGGGTTGTTGCATGCTCTGCCCGATGGATGTTGCCACGATTCGGTTGCGGCAAATGGCGGTACAGGATCAGGTACAACGAACAGGAATAGGCGCTTCCATCATGACCTTTGCTGAAAACATTGCCCGAGACAAGGGATTTACCAAAATGACGATGCACGCCCGTGCCACCGCTGTTGGGTTCTATGAAAAGTTTGGCTACCGAGTGGTGGGGAATGAATTTTCAGAAGTCAATCTTCCCCACTTTATGATGGAGAAACATTTATAAGCCAATCGACTGGCCTCTATTTTCTAATTTGCTGTGATAATATCTTTCTGGCTTCATGCAATGCTCCTTCCTCAAAGGCTTCTTTGGGCACCAGAAAAAAACGAGTGCTGTCAAAATACAAATAAAAAAAGTGTGGACTCTCCACCCAGGTACTGAATGCTTTCCATTCCCAACGTTTGCTGCCACGATTGTTTTCGATAGCAAAATAATCGGGCTCCAGTCTTGCCTGGAGCGAATCCTTGAATAGCGGAGACCTTACGTAAACCAACTGAGGCATCACAAACCAACCAACAATCATCAACAGAATCCAAAGAACAGAGCTGACTAAAAAAGCAAATGGTGATATGATTGTAGCGTAAAATAAAACCGCAGAGAACAAGGCAAACACATTCACAAAGATCAATAGAAACTTGATCTCTTTGCGACTGATGAAGTGAAAGCGAAGCGCTTGAATCACTTTGGATTTGCTGTATTGAAAAACAGAAGTGGTCATGGGTAAGCAGTGAAAGGTTACGGATTTGGTTGCAAGGCATTTTCCTGGATACTCCACTCTCCCAGCTTTTCCCCTTTAATGCCCATAAATTCCACCCGCATCACCCTTTCCTTCTTCTTCCCTGTGAAAGATATTTTCGCAAAATTTTGGGCTTCCACGAGTGTGTTGGGCTCCCTGAATGGATTGTTGAGTTCTTGTCCGGACACTTTGCTGACACCGGCTGTGAAGGGAGAAACGGTGATGTCGTATAAAGGATAGCTGCCCGTGCGCGGCACTTTGATCACCTCGCTGTGGTGTCGATCACCTGTCAAAAACAATACGCCTTTTATTTTTTGATCGGTCAAAAACTGTAACAGTTGCTGGTACTCGTATGGATAATGCTGCATGCATTCGTACGTATTAAGCGGATTGATAACCTGGCTTCCGGTGACGATGATTTTAAAAGTGGCATGGCTGAATAATAGTGAATTTTTCAACCACTCCATTTGCTGGGTACCAAGGAAATATTTCTCCTTGTTAGGCAGGCCATTCAGTGAATCGGGCAATGCATCCTCGGACCTGAAATACCGGTCGTCAGTCAGGAACAGGTCTACATCTCCGTAACTCACTTTGGTATAGATTCCTTTGCCGTCTTCTCCGTAACTCGGATTGAGTGTATAATTTTTAAACACATTCCTGCTTTCCTCTTTAAAAATATAACTCTTGCCCGCATCATTGGGCCCATAGTCGTGGTCATCCCAAATGGCATATTGTGGCATGGCCGCCATGAAGGGTTGTAATATTTTTTGAGCCCGGTCGTGAGAAGCACGGTTATTCAAACCCCATACACTGCTGTAATCTACTTCTCTTGTGTACCAATTGTCTCCCAGCCAAACATGAAAATCAGCTTTTGTATGCGCCATGGTTTCGAAAATGGATGAATCTCCTCCATAGGGTTTGCCGGGCCGATCGAAAATCGGTTCATTAAAATAGGCGCAACTGCCTGTCAAAAAGCTAAAGTCTGGCGCTGGCTTTCTGTATTGCCAAAGGTCTTTGGTGGTGAATTGAGTTGGAAAAGAGGTTGACACAGCTTTGCCGTCAATGATGAGGGTGTATTGATAAGTGGTGTTGAACTGAAGATTGTTCAGGGAGATTTTGATGGGATTGAATTCGTTGCCCAATGAGCCCTTGTAATAAACGGTTGTTCGCTGTTGGGGGGATGAGACGGGTGCATATTGAACGCCCACTTGCTTTACATGGGACGGCACTTCGAGCCAGATCATAGCGGTCCGCAATTCTACATTGCCAGCCCAGGGGCCGCTGATGATTTTTTCTTTTTGTGCAGCGAGTTCCATCGGCAAGAAGAAAGCAAAAGCGAGCAAGATAAATGCAATTTTTTTCATGTAGGGGTGCTTAAATATTAAAATAAATGAAATGATCACTGGTTTGAGGGACGGGACAATTTATCGTTTTCCAAATGCCTGCGTTGATCCCTTGTTGTTTTTTTCTCCATGTTTTGATGAAACGCCTCAGTCAGGTCAATGCCGGTCTGGTTGGCCAAACAAATCAATACCCACAATACATCGGCCATTTCATCTGAAAGATTTTGATTTGTATCGGTGTCTTTTGCAGATTGCTCTCCATATTTTCTAACCATCAGCCTGCTGAGTTCTCCCACTTCTTCCATTAAGATACCCAAGTTGGTAAGCTCATTAAAATAACGAACGCCAATTGTTTGGATCCACTGATCTATTTCTTGTTGCGCCTGGCGCAAGGTAATTTCATTCATGTTGCCCATTTTTATCATGCGAAGATGCACTTAATTATTCTTTTTGTTTGGTATCAATCCAAATCGTCACCGGGCCATCGTTCAATAATGATACTTGCATATCGGCACCGAATTGGCCTGTCAGGATATTTTTTTCAAGGTCTTTCGACAATTGCTCAATCAGCTTGAAATACAGCGGCATAGCCTTTTCTGGCTTACTTGCTCTAATGTAGCTTGGGCGATTCCCCTTTTTTGTGGCCGCGTGAAGCGTAAACTGACTCACCAATAAAATGTCGCCGCCAGATTCTTTCACTGAAAGATTGGGCACTTTGTTTGCATCATCAAAAATGCGCAGGTTGACAATCTTATGACTCAACCAAACAAGATCTTCTTCTTCGTCCGCATCTTCTACTCCCACAAAAACCAACAATCCTTTTTGAATAGAAGCATGGATGCTGTCATCGATGGTTACACTGGCTTCCTTGACTCTTTGAACAATCACTCTCATGCTTTAAAAGTACACACAAAAACGACTGCATGACCAACATCAGGAGAGGGAATAAATCCATCGTATTTTTTTCTTATTTATTACAACATATTTGTTACCCAAAAAAATTTATTCTTTCCACAAAAAGTGAAAAACGGGCCAAAATCAAGCCACGTTTGAGCTAGAAAAATTTTGTTAAATTTTGTCCACAGGCTGTTGATATTTAGGATGTCTTTTCTTGAGGTACAACAGATATTTTCGTTGACTCCCTGTAAGGGAAAAGCGTTCACATCACTAACCCCATAATACGCACTTGCATATGCCAACCAAAAAGCACGACACAAAGGCCCTGCGCTTCAGCAGACAGTTCACCCAAGAAGGTGTAAGTCCATATGATATGTTTGAATACGATTACCGCACCTCGGTGATTAAAAACCCTAGCGGAGAAGTTGTGTTCCAGATGGACGATGTGGAAGTGCCCAAACAATGGAGTCAGATTGCAACGGATATCCTGGCACAAAAGTATTTCAGAAAAGCTGGGGTACCGCAGCCGGATGGCAGCCTGGGCAGAGAAGGTTCTGCCAAGCAAGTGGCACACCGGATGGCACATTGCTGGAGGGTATGGGGCGAACGCTACGATTATTTCGAAACCGAAAAAGATGCGCAGATATTTTATGAAGAGTTGGTGTACAGCATCCTGAACCAGGCCTGTGTGCCCAACAGCCCACAATGGTTCAATACTGGCTTGCATGAAGTATACGGCATTACCGGAAAACCACAGGGACACTATTATGTGGACGCCAAGGATGGTCAGCTCAAGAAATCAACCTCCGCTTACGAGCGTCCTCAACCCCATGCCTGCTTCATTTTGAGCGTGGACGATGATTTGGTAAACGAAGGGGGCATCATGGATCTGTGGGTGAGAGAAGCCAGGATTTTCAAATACGGTAGTGGTGTGGGTACCAACTTCAGTAGCATTCGTGGGGAAGGTGAAAAATTAAGTGGTGGCGGAACTTCGAGCGGTTTGATGAGCTTCTTGAAAATCGGAGACCGCGCCGCAGGAGCCATTAAAAGCGGTGGCACCACCAGACGTGCAGCCAAAATGGTTTGCCTCGATTTGGATCACCCCGAAATTGTAGATTTCGTGAACTGGAAAGTGAAAGAAGAGGACAAAGTGGCCGCTTTGATTGCTGCAGGATATTCAAGCGACTACGAAGGCGAAGCATACAGAACCGTAAGCGGACAAAACAGCAACAACTCCGTTCGCATACCCAATTCCTTCTTCAAAGTATTGGATGAGAATGGAGACTGGGAATTAAAAGCCAGGAGCACCGGTAAAGCCATGAGAACGGTGAAAGCCGCTGAACTCTGGGATCAAATCAACTATGCAGCTTGGCGTTGTGCAGATCCCGGTACACAATACGACACCACGATCAACGAATGGCATACTTGTCCAGAAGGTGGACCCATCAGGGCTTCCAACCCTTGCAGTGAATACATGTTCCTGGACAACACCGCTTGTAACCTTGCGAGCGTGAACCTTCGCCGCTTTTTCAATGAGTCAGACAATACATTTGATGTAGCCGGCTTTGAACACACGTGCCGCCTGTGGACAGTGGTATTGGAAATATCAGTGCTGATGGCACAATTCCCTTCTAAAGAAGTGGCGCAACTCAGTTACGATTACCGTACGCTGGGATTGGGTTATGCCAACCTGGGCAGTATGTTGATGGTCAGCGGCATTGCCTACGACAGCGAACAAGCTAGGGGTATTGCAGGTGCCATCACCGCCATCATGACCGGAACCGCTTACAAGACCTCTGCTGAAATGGCCGGGTTCTTAGGTGCGTTCGATCGTTACGAAGAAAACAAAAAGCACATGCTCAGGGTCATGCGCAACCACCGTGCAGCCGCATACGACGCCATGGACGCATACGAAGGCATTGAAATCAAACCTCAAGGCATCCATGCTAAATATTGCCCCGATTATTTATTAAAAGCCGCTACCAAAGCTTGGGATGATGCTGTGCAATTGGGAGAGAAAAATGGATACCGCAATGCACAAACAACGGTTATTGCCCCCACCGGCACCATCGGTTTGGTGATGGATTGCGATACCACCGGCGTAGAACCTGATTTCGCTTTGGTGAAATTTAAAAAATTAAGTGGCGGTGGTTATTTCAAAATCATCAACCAAAGTGTACCTCAAGCCTTGCGCAATTTGAAATACACCGAGGCGCAGATTGAGGACATCGTAAATTTTGCCAAAGGACATGCTACCCTAAAAGGCGCGCCACACATCAACGAAGAATCATTGGCAGCCAAAGGATTCTTGCCCCAAGAGATTGAAAAATTGAATGCCGCCATGGGCAGTGCGTTTGAAATTGGTTTCGTATTCAATGTATTTACATTGGGTGAGGCATGTTTGCAACGCCTGGGTTTCACAGCAGATCAATACAACGACTTTGGATGGAGCTTGTTGGAAGCACTTGGTTTCAGCGACGAACAAATTGAAGCCGCCAACATTTATGTATGTGGTACCATGACCGTTGAAGGGGCACCTCATTTGAAAGACGAACACTTGTCTGTATTTGATTGCGCCAACAAATGCGGCGCAACCGGACAAAGATATATTCACGCACATGGCCACATTCGGATGATGGCCGCTGCTCAGCCTTTCTTGAGCGGTGCGATCAGCAAAACCATCAACCTTCCGAACGAAGCCACCATCGAAGAAATTGCCGACTCTTACCGTTTGAGCTGGGAACTGGGCTTAAAAGCTTGTGCTTTGTACCGTGATGGCTCTAAACTCAGCCAGCCACTCAGCAACAAATCTGACAAGAAGAAAAAATCAGCAGATGCATCAGAAGAAGGTGGCTTGCTCAATGGCGCCTTTGTAGACATGGGCAAACTGACCATTGATGAATTGTTGGAAGAAATGAACAAGCGCGTACAAAACAGTGCGGATACTTCATTGAAGCGTCAATTGGCGATGATTGTGGAACGCAGGGCCCTGCCAGCCAAACGCAGAGGATTTACCCAAAAAGCAAAAATCAACGGACAAGCCTTGTTCCTTCGTACCGGCGAATACAATGATGGCACCTTGGGTGAAATCTTCATTGATATGGCCAAAGAAGGCGCTACCATGCGTAGCATGTTGAACTGCTTTGCCATCGCCATCTCTATCGGCTTGCAATATGGTGTGCCGTTGGAAGAATACGTTGAAAAATTTGTGTTCACCCGTTTCGAACCAGCTGGCATGGTAGACCACCCCAATATCAAAACAACCACTTCTATCATCGACTTCATGTTCCGTTCACTTGCCTACGAATACCTGGGCAGAACAGATTTGGTTCATGTGTTGGACAAGCCCACGATCGAAAACACAGGTGACGAACCTTGGGACGAAAACATGCCTACCATCGGGGATCGTACACCAGAACTGAGTGAAATCAGGGTGGTTGGAACCAGCACACCTGATACCAACAAATCAGCCACTGGTGCTCAGCCGTCTGCCAGCCTAGATGCAGTCAGCGCTGCTAATAAATCTATGCAAGGCGATGCGCCTGCTTGCAATACCTGCGGACACATCACCGTACGCAGCGGTACTTGCTACAAATGTTTGAATTGCGGTAACAGCTTAGGATGTAGCTAATAAAGATTGTTTTTTTGATTAATTGCCCCAACCATCAGCCTAAAAAACTGGTGGTTTTTTTTGTTTGTTCCATGATAAAAGGCCTGTGATTCCCTAAAAGCAAAAAACAACATTTATAGTATCTTTGTGGCCATGGCAAACGAAAACAATCCTTTTCAGGAAATCATCTCTCATTGTAAAGAGTACGGGTATATTTTTCAATCGTCTGAATTATATGACGGGTTGAGCGCTGTATATGATTATGGCCAAATGGGCGCACAACTGAAAAAAAACCTGCGCGACGAATGGTGGAAGAGCATGACCCAATTGCATGACAACATTGTGGGGATTGATGCAGCCATTTTTATGCACCCGACGGTTTGGAAAGCCAGTGGACACGTGGACAATTTCAGTGATCCCATGATCGACAACAAGGACAGCAACAAAAGATACCGTGTCGACCACCTGATTGAAGCCCATGCAGAAACATTGGAACCTTCAGCAGCCACAACCCTGTTGAACGAGATGGAACGGTTGCTCGCGGCAGATGATTTAGCAGGATTGAAATCACTCATTGAAACCAATAAGATTAAATGTGCCATCAGCAAAACCGCTAACTGGACAGATGTTCGGCAGTTTAATTTGATGTTCAGTACACAGATTGGCAGCGTGGCGGAAGAGGCAGACACCATTTATCTAAGACCCGAAACAGCCCAAGGCATTTTTGTGAATTTCCTCAACGTGCAAAAAACAGGTCGAATGAAAATCCCATTCGGGATTGCACAAACCGGAAAAGCTTTTAGAAATGAAATTGTAGCGAGACAGTTTATTTTTCGCATGCGCGAATTTGAACAAATGGAAATGCAATTTTTTGTTCGTCCCGGCACTCAAATGGAATGGTACAATTACTGGAAAGAAACCAGAAAAAAATGGCACGAGCGCATAGGCATTCCCGCTGAAAAATTACGTTACCACGATCATGTCAAGCTAGCGCACTACGCAGATGCCGCCTTGGATATAGAGTTTGAATTCCCTTTTGGCTGGAAAGAGCTGGAAGGCATTCACAGCCGGACCGATTTTGACCTGTCTCAGCATGCCAAATACAGCAAGAAAAAAATTCAATACTTCGACAACGAATTGAATGCAGAAGGAAAACCCTATGGAAACTACACCCCTTATGTAGTGGAAACATCAGTGGGGCTGGATCGTTTGTTCTTAACCGTCATTTCCCTTGCATACAAGGAAGAAAAATGGACCAAGGATGATGGCACAGAAGACAGCAGGGTGGTGATGAAGATTCCGGCCAAGATCGCTCCGATCAAATTAGCTATTTTGCCCCTGCTGAAAAAAGATGGACTTCCTGAAATTGCTACTGCATTGATGAACGAATGCAAAACACAATTCCATTGTTTTTACGAAGAAAAAGACGCTATAGGCAAAAGATACAGAAGAATGGATGCCATTGGAACGCCTTTCTGCGTGACTATTGATCACCAAACAAAGGAAGACAACACCGTTACCATTCGCTACAGAGACACCATGACCCAAGAGCGAATTCCCATCGACCAGGTACAGCGCCTTGTTGGTGAAGCGTGTAAATAACAGCTAGGCAGGTTCATATTCTTACTTCTCTACATAAGAATAACAAATCGTTCACAAATGTAAAAGGTTTCTAAAAATACCTTTGCACATTGACTCATTAAACTGCCGCATGAAATTTCATTCTATAGGTTACTTATACGAAAATGCCAAAGCTACCCTGCTTCGCTTTCCACTGATGATATTGTCTGCGGTGGTGGCCGTTTCCCTGGGCATTTACCTCATTGAGTATTACGAAACTGTTTCGAATATATTTCCATTCATCAACCTCATTCTATCTGCCAGCATTGGCATTCCGCTGTATTTTTCGGCCAGCATTCTTGCCACAAAAAAGAAATGGAGCCGATTGAACCGAGGACTGATTGCATTGGCCACCACCCTCATACTGGTACTGCTCTATTTCACATTTCCTGATCATGCGTCTACCCACAATCGAACCCTCCCCTATATAAAATTTGCCATCTACAACCTGACAGCGCACCTGCTGGTATCGTTTATCCCGTTTATACTCAAGGGTCAACTCAACGGATTCTGGCATTACAATAAAATTCTTTTCCTGAGAATCTGTACGGGGGCTATCTATTCTTTTTTCCTTTTTTCAGGCTTGTCTTTGGCATTGACTGCATTGCATCTTTTGTTTGACATCAATATCCATGAACAACTATTCATGGAATTGTACATTTCGATTGTAGGGGTTTTCAATACCTGGTTTTTTGCCAATGGCATTCCAAAAGATTTTGATTCACTCGAGCAAATGTCTGATTACCCGAGGGGCCTTAAAATTTTCGCACAATACATACTGTTGCCCCTCCTAAGCTTGTATCTGCTGATTCTATATGTGTACGGTGGCAAAATATTGTGGTTTTGGAATTGGCCCAAAGGGATTGTATCCTACCTCATTGTGTGCATAGCCATATTGGGAATCTTCACCTTCTTATTGTTGTATCCCTTTGGAAAATTTGCAGAAAGTAGCTGGATAAAAAAAATCAGCACTTGGTTTTATGTGCTGTTGCTGCCACTGTTGTGTATTCTTTTTATCGCCATTCTGATGCGGATTGATGATTACGGCATTACGATCAACCGATACATTGTGCTTGCTTTGGGCATTTGGCTTTTAATCGTTTGCCTCTATACCTACCTAGGAAAACCAAACATTAAGTTTGTACCCATGTCCCTGGCAGCAACTTTATTGTTGGCTTCATTCGGACCCTGGGGTATGTTTGCAGTGAGCGAACATTACCAGGTGAAAAGACTGGAAAAAATATTGCAAAAATCAGGCATCCTGATCAATGGCAAAATAGCCAACGAAGCGATGTGGAGCAACACAACCGAACTACCTGACTTGTT
>CAZCCN010000045.1:3927-10192 GCA_964497085.1 uncultured Ferruginibacter sp. | reverse complement strand
AGAGAAGTCGTCCTGGTACATCCGATTTTTCAGGATGGTCAACTGGGGCTTTTCTTGTTGAGGAGTGTATATTATGATTTGGTATCGATGTAGTTGTTGGAGTTGTGCTTTGATCTCCTCAATAGGCAGCTGCAACGATTTGGCCAATTGGGTTTCATACACATTGGCGGGATAATCGAAAATCCCTTCATAATTACGCAACAGGTATTTGATCAATTCTTCGCGTTCAGGATGCTGCGCTTCAAATTCGTACAAGTCAGATTTGTTGCAGGCAAATACCACTGTCGAAGGTTTGAATGTGGATTCGGATAAATACATCAGCTCTTCCTGGCAGAGCGCCTGCAATCCGTATACCACCAATCGCTTGTTCAATTGAAAGGTTTGTGTAAAATGATTGACATCAAAATCAAATACTTGTCCTTCGCCAATACCAGCAGGGAGCTGGAGATAATTCATCAAAGCATGATACAATTCTTTCAGGGCTGCCAAGGAAGGATATCGAATGGTCGCTTGCTTTTCTAATTCTTCTGTTTCTTGTGTATCGGACAACAACACGGCATATGCACGCTGGTTGTCTCTGCCTGCTCTTCCGGCTTCTTGGTAATAATTTTCAAGGCTGTCGGGCATGTTGTAATGCACCACCATCCTGACATCGGGTTTGTCTATGCCCATTCCAAAGGCGTTGGTACAAACAATGGTGTGTATTTTTCCTTGAATCCACAGCTCTTGTTTGGCTGCTCTCTCTTGGCTGCTGATGCCTGCATGGTAATAATCGGCTTCAATCGACTGCAATCGCAAAAGGGCGGCCAATTCCTGCGTTTGCTTTCTGCTTCGGCAGTAAACGATGGCACTTCCTTTTACTTTTTGCAAAATCTCCAACATTTTTTTTTGCTTGGAAGCAGGCATCAAAACACTGTAGGAAAGATTCGGTCTGGCAAAGGATTGCCGAAACCGGACAGAATCTTTGCCAAACTGCAATCGGGCACAAATATCATCTTGTACCGAAGCGATGGCTGATGCAGTCAAAGCAATCACAGGCACTTTGGGCAATTGTTCTCTCAAACGGGCAATGTGCAAATAGGATGGCCTGAAATCGTAACCCCATTGGGAAATACAATGCGCTTCATCTACTGCAATCAAATTAGGCTTGATGGCCGGAAGGTATTCTTTGAATACACTGGTTTCGAGTCGTTCGGGAGAAACATACAAGAATTTATAGTTGCCAAATGCAGCATTCTGCAAGGTCTTCTTTATGTCCAGAAAGGACATGCCGGTGTAGATGGATAGAGCAGGAATGCCTTTTTTATTGAGGTTTTCGACCTGGTCTTTCATCAATGCGATAAGCGGACTCACCACCAGGCAGATGCCGTCCATCATCATGGCAGGCACCTGAAAGCAGATAGATTTACCTCCGCCTGTGGGCAGCAGGGCCAGTACATCCTTCCCCTCTACAACAGCTTGGATGATGGATGCTTGCATGGGGCGAAATTGGTCGTGCCCCCAATATTTTTTTAATATGGATGCTGCGGTATTCAACGAAAGAATAAGGGTCGTGAAGTTATAAAACCTTTTTTACAAACAGCCTCACCGAATTGGCCGCCAACACCACATCACTGCAGCCCATTGCCAGGGCAGAGAATGTGGGGGTGAGCCATCCGATACCTGCTACCGGAATGGCAACGATGTTGTACACAAAAGCCCAGAAGAGGTTTTGCTTGATGGTGATGTAGGTATGCATACCAATGCCGAGTGCTTCGGGTAAGTTTTGTAACCCATGGTGCATCAATACCACATCTGCATGCTGCAACGCCAGTTGAGAAGAATCGCTTAACGAAATGCCAAGGGTTGCATTGGCCAAGGCCGGTGCATCGTTGATGCCATCGCCCACCATGGCTGTCGGAACTGTTTTATTGAGCGCTGCAATCTTATTCATTTTTTCCTGTGGAGATTGCTGGGCATACACTTCATCCATTCCCAATTCCTTCGCCACTACTTGGGCTTTGTGTTCCATGTCTCCCGTCAACAAAATGGTTCGAATGCCTTTTTGCTGTAACCATTCGATTACTTTTTTAGCTTCGGGTCTGATCTCGTCTTTGATGTCTATCCAGCCGATCAGGGTTTTATTTTTTAAAATATACACATTGTGCTGCCGATCGGTGGCGGTGGCAGGAAGTATCTGGTGAGACCCGGATTCATAGACATTCCCCTCGGCATCTTCTGCCACAATTCCAATACCCTTGATTTCATCAATTTTTTTCCATTGAATCACGTTGTTGCTTTTCCAGTGGAGGGCAATCGAAGTGGCGATGGGATGATTGGAATACTTTTCCAAGGAAAAAACCAGGTCTTTGAACACACTGGGGTCGATGGTGCTGTGGAAATTTTCAATACTGAATCTGCCTGTTGTCAAAGTACCGGTTTTGTCAAACACCACTTGTTTAATTTTCTTAAAGGATTCAAGGCTGGCTGCATTTCTGAACAGGATGCCTTTTCTGGCAGCCCTACCCAGTCCGACCGCAATGGCAGCAGGGGTGGCAAGCCCCATGGCACAGGGACAAGAGATGACCAAAATGGCGATCGACCGCATCAGCGAATCACTGAACCCAACCTGCACGCCAAAATAGTTGACTAAGAATCCAATCACCGAAATGCCTATAACGGTGGGTACAAAAACTGCACTGATTTTATCTGCCATTTTTTGCATGGGAGGCTTTTCCGCCTGTGCAGTCTGCACCATTTGTACAATACTGGACAATACAGTTGCTGTCCCAACGGCCGTGACTTGTGCTTTGACCAACCCATCTTCAACAATGCTTCCACCAATCAAAAAGTCCTTTTTGGTTTTTTCCAGTGGAATGCTTTCGCCGGACAAGATGGCTTCGTTGACCCTGCAATCGCCCCACAATATTTTACAATCGATGGGCACCTGTTCGCCGCTTTTGATCAAAACCAGGTCGCCTACCCGCAGCTGTGTATTTTCGATGGGCAGAATCTGCTCCTGGTGTTGGTCGTCAAAGGCAATCATGTTGGCCATTACCTTTTGAGACTTGATCAAAGATTTCAGAGCCCTTTGGGTAGACCCAATGGAGGCTTCCTCGAGGTAGTTTCCTAAAAATACGAGTGTCAGGGTAGAGGCGGCGGTTTCAAAAAACAAGTAATTGGCATCTTGCAGGATAACCCCCACCAGGCTGTATCCAAACGCAGCCAAGGCACCTACTGTCACCAATACATTCATATTGGGGATGCCACTCATCAGGCTTTTGAAAGCGCTGCGACCAAAAAACCACATCCCCACACTAAAAACAGGTACACACAAGCCCAGCTGAACCCAAGGGTTCATAATCCAGTGAATGGGAACCCATGGGTGAACCATGTGCAGCATCAGCAACCCAGTAAAGGGAAGGGTGAATAAAAAACGTTGTTTACTATTGGAAAGAAAGGCGGTACGGGCTGCAGAAGGGTTTTCAGTGTCCAATACATGGTAGCCCAATCGATCAATACCCTGTTTAAGGGTCGTCAGTGATGTCTCAGCTGCTTTTTCAAAGCTCACGCTTCCATCAATGGGATTGACTTTGACTTGTTGCAGGCCCTCTTTTTCAAGGTATTTGGCGATGGTCAATGCACAGTTGCTGCAAGTCATTCCCTCCACTTTCAAATTGATCTTTTCCATACCACAAAAATATCTTTTAATTGGTGCGAATGAATTACTAAATATGAAAATATCTTTGCATCATGGTTGTGAATTTTACATTACATGATATAGATCAGGCCGCTCAACTTTTTTTGGAAGTTCTGCCATCGAAATCAACCGTTGTTTTTCAGGGTGAGATGGGGGCGGGCAAGACCACTTTTATCCACGCCGTTTGTCGGCATCTAGGAGTGAAAGATGCCATGAGCAGTCCAACGTTTTCAATCATTAACGAATACGCAACCGGATCAGGTGGAACGATCTTTCACATTGACTTGTATCGACTCAAGAGTGAAACAGAGGCGCTGGCCATCGGCATCGAAGATTGTTTTTACCAGGCAGATTATTGTTTTGTGGAATGGCCGGAAAGAGCACCCGGCATTTTTCCGGAGGGAACCATTTATTGTTCCATTGATTCATCCGACAACAATGAACGAAAGCTGCTAATAAATTTGTAATTTGTACAATCTGTCCCAAGCGGGTCAATAATACTTTTATCTATGGCAAAATCGAAACCAGTCGTATCGGCTTCCTTTTCATATGAAACCCTCGAAGAAAAACTGGACATCAAACCCAAAGCATCTTCTTTGCACATTGGCATTCCCAAAGAGACGTCTTTCAACGAAAACAGGATTGCGCTGACACCCGAAGCGGTTGGAGTGCTGGTATCAAATGGCCATATGGTATGTGTGGAATCCAAGGCAGGCAATGGCGCCAATTATAGCGACAATGATTACAGCGAAGCGGGTGCTAAAATTGTCTATGACAAGGCTGAAGTGTTTAACAGCCATGTGATTGTCAAGAGCGCGCCGGTGAGTGAGGAAGATTGCGAATTGCTCAAGCCCAATACCCATATTATTTCTCCGATTCATGTGGCAGCGATGAAAAAAAGCATCCTAGAAAAATTGATGGAGAAAAAAGTTACGGCCCTTAGTTTCGAAAACCTAAAGGATGACAGTGGCCACAATCCCATTGTTCGAAGCATGAGTGAAATCGCGGGCAGTTCGGTGATGTTGATTGCGGGTCAGTATCTCAGCAATGCCAACAATGGAAAAGGCGTATTGGTGGGCGGTATCAGTGGTATTCCTCCTACCAAAGTGATCATTATTGGAGCAGGCATTGTGGGTGAATATGCAGCCAGAACGGCACTTGCCATGGGCGCCAGTGTCAAAATATTTGACAATAGCATTTATCGACTCAAGCGTTTACAAAACAACATCGGTGTCCGGCTCTGGACTTCTGTAATTGAGCCCAAGATTCTCGGCAAACAATTGAAGACCTGTGATGTGGCGATTGGAGCCTTGAGTGGTATTTCAGGAAGAACACCGGTGGTGGTCAGCGAAGAAATGGTCAGCAACATGCGTCCCGGTTCGGTGATTGTGGATGTGAGCATTGATCATGGAGGTTGTTTTGAAACCAGTTCGGTTACTTCACATCAAAAGCCTGTTTTTACCAAATTCAATGTGATACATTATTGTGTGCCCAATATTCCGAGCGGATTTGCCCGAACCGCTTCCCAGGCCATTAGCAATGTGTTGATGCCGTTGTTGCTCGAAACCGGCGAAGACGGAGGGCTGGAAAATATCGTGTGGCACAAAATCAATATCCGAACAGGAATCTATTTGTTCAAGGGCAGCTTGACCAATTTCTACTTGAGTGAGCGATTCAATTTGAAGTATACCGATCTGAATTTGCTGATTGCCAGCAGGGGCTAACTTGTTTTGTAGGATTCAATGGCAACAATCTCCTTGCAGTGCGTATATTCTTGTGCATCATTGCTGCCAATCAATACCAGTTTATCTTTTCCATATGTATCCATCATTTGATGGTACAACCCTATACCTAACTGATCCAAGTTGGTGGTGGGCTCATCCAACAACCATATGGATGCCTGGCTAAAAAAAACCTGTGCCAGTTTCAGGCGCTGCTTCATTCCACTGCTGAAATGACGGATTTGTTTGTGAGCTGCTTTGTCCAACTGCATGGCTTCCAAGACCTGGTTGAAAGGAAGCGAGAATCTTTTAAAAGTAGACTGAAATTGCAGCAACTCCATCGCTGTCATTTCTTCTATCAGTTCTAAGTAGGGTGCAGCCATCGCCATTTGCCGATATGCATATTCGTTGGATAGGCCCTCGTAATCGATGTTGCCTTCGCTCTGCATCATTGACCCTGCAATTACTTGTAACAAGGTGGATTTTCCCGAACCATTGGCACCGGTGATGGCATAAGATTTTCCGGAGGTGAATGTGTAATTGAAATGCCTGAATATCCACTCCCTGTTATACCGTTTTCCGGCGTTGGTTAAAGTAATTTGCATGCTGCTTACTTATTCTTCATCGGTTCCGCCTTTGCTAAAGCGTTTGATAATACCCCTGCCACTTTCACGGATAAACGTTACAATTTCGTCTCGTTCATCGGTGGCAGCTAGTTCCTCCTCTATGAAATTGAGGGCTTGAGACGTGTTGAGGTTTTTATTGTAGATGATTCTGTATACATCCAAAATATGGTTGATTTTGTCTAAAGAGAAGCCACGGCGTTTCAATCCGACAGAATTCACACCGGCATAACTGAGTGGAG
>CAZCCN010000045.1:3321-3917 GCA_964497085.1 uncultured Ferruginibacter sp. | reverse complement strand
GTGCGTCCCGCTTTGATAAAAGGGGGCACATCTTTGCTCACCAACGAGCCGCCCGCTACGAATGCATGCTGGCCAATTTGTACAAATTGGTGAATGGCGCACATGCCCGCCAAAATTGCATGATCGCCCATGGTTACGTGGCCTGCCATTTGCGTATTGTTGCTCATGATGCAGTTGTTTCCAATCACACAATCGTGCGCGATATGGCTGTATGCCATGATCAAACAGTTGTCACCTACTTTGGTGGTCCATTTGTCTTTGCTTCCTCTATTGATGGTAACAAATTCTCGGATGGTGGTGTTGTTGCCGATTTCCACGGTTGTATTTTCCCCTTCGTATTTCAAGTCTTGAGGGATGCCGGCAATCACAGCGCCAGGAAAAATTCGACAGTTGTTGCCAATCCGCGCGCCTTCCATGATGGTCACATTGCTTCCAATCCAAGTGCCGTTACCAATCTCAACATTCTGGTGAATGACACTGAAAGGATCAATCTTGACGTTGGGCGCCAGCTTGGCATTGGGGTGGATATAGGTATGTGGATGAATCATGCGTTCTATTTTAGTCACCGGTTGTGCCGGTTTCATTGGCAGTAATTT
>CAZCCN010000045.1:0-3311 GCA_964497085.1 uncultured Ferruginibacter sp. | reverse complement strand
CTTTTTACCAATTGCGCGGTGAACTCACCTTCGGTACATAGCTTGTTGCCTACATACACACTGCCGCGCATCACGCAAATGCCTCTGCGTATGGGCTCTATCAATTCCATTTTCAGCAACATGGTATCTCCCGGAATCACCTTTTGTTTAAACTTGCAATTGTCAATTTTTAAAAAATACGTATCGTATTCCCCTTCTGGCATAGAGTTGATGCACAGAATGCCGCCGGTTTGGGCCAAGGCTTCAATTTGAAGCACACCAGGCATCACAGGGTTACCGGGAAAATGTCCCTGAAAGAAAAATTCATTGAACGTAACATTCTTAATACCCAAAATACAATTGTCTGTGAGTTCGACAATTTTATCCACCAACAAAAAAGGATATCGATGGGGGAGTGTCTTTTCAATTTGTTGCAAAGTGTACACAGGCGCTTGCATAGGATCGTATACAGGAATATCTTTTGTGTGTTTATTCTTTTTGATGTACTGTTTAATCTTTTTTGCAAACTCCACATTGCTGCTGTGACCAGGTCGGTTGGCAATGATTTGTCCTTTGATGGGATAGCCAATCAGGGCAAGGTCTCCGATGACGTCTAGTAGTTTGTGTCTGGCAGGCTCATTGGGAAAACGCAATTCCAAATTGTTCAGGTATCCTTCTGTTTTCACCTCTACTTTGCTTCTGCCAAAGGCTTTTGCCAGTCTGCCCATTTCTTCTTCTGTTACGGGTTTGTCTACCACCACGATGGCATTGTTGATGTCGCCTCCTTTTACCAGGTTATTCTCTAGCAGCATTTCCAGCTCATGCAAAAAGCAGAAGGTTCTACAGGTAGCAATCTCACTCCTGAATTCATGCATGCTTTTCAAACTGGCATGCTGGGTACCGAGCACCGGACTGTTGAAATCAATCAAGGTGGTGATTTCATATTTGGCAGAAGGCAATACGGTCATTTCCACCCGCTTCTTTTCGTCATAAAAGGAAATATTGGTATCAATGCTGTACCAGGCTTTGGCTGCATCTTGTTCGGCCACGCCTGCTTTTTCAATGATTTCTACGAAGGGTCCGCTGCTGCCATCGATGATAGGGATTTCCGGTCCATTCACTTGAATCAAGCAATTGTCAACGCCCATTCCAACCAAGGCGGCCAAAATATGCTCGACCGTGCTGATTTTTACATCGTTCAATTCGAGAGTGGTGCCCCTGGAAGTATCGGTAACCAAATCACAATCGGCCTTAATGGTCGGATTGTCCGGTAAGTCGGTTCGTTGAAATTGAAACCCAAAACCAGGGTTGGCCGGATTCAGGGTCATGTCAACATTCACACCCGTATGCAAACCTGTCCCTGAAATGCTGATAGCTGAAGCCAGGGTGTGTTGTTTGTCTGGGTTAAAATTTTTGTCCATCTTCTTTGCAAGAATTTGTGCAAAGATATTTTAAATAAACCTTATGGCGTGTGAAAGAAGTCTAAAATATAGGCCTCTACAGGCTAAAATTGCACGTGGAAGCTGCCAAAAATGCCAAATTGGCCACTGGAAGGGGTGGTGGAGGAGTGGTTGGCCATCCTCCAAACAAAATCCAATCGAATCAACTTAAAGATATTGTCTATACCTGTTCCCAATTCGATATACGGTTCTCCGTTGAGCGTTTTAAAATGATTTTGGGAATTGTTGAGCAACTGGTTGGCTTGGCTCAATGACCCAATCAGGGATTTGGCATACCAAAACTGGCGCCATTTCAACTTTCGCGTTAGGGACAACAAACGAAACAGGCCTGAACCGACGGAGTGTTCCAGGTGCAAACCGGCGTAACGGTCGCTAAGGTATTCAAACCGGCTCATCAAATTAAAGGCACTATAGTTGTAATAGTATAGATTGTTTCCCGGATGGTTTTCCAAAAAAACAAAAGGCAATGTACCGTTTGTCTTCCCTGCATAGCATTTATAGTATAAACTGCCCAAGGGGGCGATGTTGATATTGTCTTTAACCGAAACATAGATTTTATCATACCGGTATTGACTATTCAGTACACCTGCTATTCCCTGAGAATACAGCAATTCCACAATCGGGTATTGACTGCCTAAAGAATATCTGAAAAAATCACCCTCGAAAAATTTTTCTAGGTAGGCAAAACGCAATCGCAAAGACACCTCGAAATTCTTAAGTGGCGTGGTGCCCGTTGGATCAATGAAGGGCAGGTTTTCCAATGGAGTATAATTTTGTCGAAGCAAAAACAGTTCGCTTGAAAACCCTTTACCTAAGTCTTTCAAAATTTCGAAGCGTGTATCTTCCACTTTCAAAAACTTAAACAGCGCGTTGGGTTTTCTGATGGCCAAAGAAAAGATGTTGTCCTGGCTGACTTCCCCCAGATGGCTGATGCCGTTGTCTATATCATTTGAATACGATGCATGCAAACGGAAAACATTCGGTTTGCGTGTCACCACCCAATACGCTTCGGCGCCACCTTTCCATTGTCGGTCTCTTGTACCATAGGCAGTATATCCATGCAGGTATAGATTTTTATTGAGTTTGGTATTTGATCCAAGATCAAATCGCAGTCGGGTGCCCTCCCATTGATTGCCGCTGATCCAATTGAACCATGGACCCAATTCGATTTTCCCGACTTGTGTATAGCCTGTTCCCAAGAAAAGCAATCTTCTTTGAAGTTGCTGGAATTTTGGCATTTGCAGCAGGCGGTCGGTGGTGGCATAAATCTTTTTTTCATTGACACTCAGGCTGTCGTGCCGGATGTTTTGCCACTCAGCATCCGTTAGTTTATTGGAATGATCGGTCACCGACACGAGTTCTTTTATGGATTGGTTTGAAAAAGTTTGTGCGATGGAATCGCTGTTGATCACAATATTTTTATAGGAAGTGTTTTTTCGTCCAATCAGGGCGATGCTTTTTTTGCCGAGCACTTTGAAATCGGCTACAAACTTATCCTTGCACAAGAAAAACACGCTGTCATTCAGGGGAATGAATTCTTGAAAAATACTGAGTTTGTCTACAAAATTGATATTGGCGTCCTTGCCCAGATACAGCGATATTTTTTTAACTTGGAATGTCCTTGCAGTGACCCATGCATCTCCTTCAAAAGTATTTTGTCCAACATATTTTGGTTTGAATACAAAGTGAAAAATCTTGTTGCCTGCCACTATTTGCGTATCTGGCACCCAAAAATTATAATACAAGTCTGCATGGTCGTTGAATGGACCGATGAAGCTTTTATCTATGACGGTGACCGTGTTTCCATACAGGTTTACATTCTGGTCCATAACCCCTAGCATCTTCGTGATGCTTTCGTTTTCCAATCCTTTG
>CAZCCN010000044.1:7591-10408 GCA_964497085.1 uncultured Ferruginibacter sp. | reverse complement strand
GTACACCAATCAACGTGCCATCGATCAAATTGCTTTTGGCAACACTTCCTACAAATCCGGCGGTGGGCGCCTGCTTTTTAATCACCCCCACATTCCAACCCTCTTTCATGAATTCATAGAGACGGCTGTTCATTTTTAGTGTGTAATAATAATTGGGATAGCCAAAACCTAAGGGGTGCGTATTGTCCAGCTCCATTCTGTAGATGGCGCCGGGTGTATTGTTGACCAAAGACTGACGATCTCTGTCTGCATATTTTTTAATATCTGCATAGTCGGACTTTTTATCGTCCGATTTTTCCGATTCGTCATTTTTAAGTTTGATTCCCCAATCGGATGATGCCATTTGGGCAACCGCATTTTCCATTACAATCAATCTTCCGCCTTGTTTTACCCAAGTCTTCAAGTTGCTTTCCTTTTCCGATAAAATCTTATAGCTGCCGTTGGGAACAATCAACACGTCAATCCCTTTTAAATCTGTATGCGACAAATTGGCTGCATTCAGCAATATGATGGGATAATTCAGTTGCTCATCAAACAAATACCATACTTCACCTGCAGCTGTTTCAGAAACGTCTTCGCCTGTCAGCATCGCGACGGTTGGCTTTTTGATGAGGTGCCATTTATCTGATCCGAAATCCACACCTGCATCCATAAAACCTGACGCCATTGCTGTGGCCTTTATGCCAGATTGATTCAGCAAGGATAAGCATGTTGATATTTTTTGCTCATTTCCTTTTTTCAAAATAACCATGGTCCCTTTGCCGAATGTTTTTCCGTTGAATGAAAAATCTTTTTCAGTATACCGAACCCTTATACCTGCTTGTATCAAGGCTGATAGCAACTGGACAGCCTTAAAGGAACGATACTCAATCACATATGCATAAGCATCCGATGAAAGGGGTTGGGATGCCTCGGGGATCGATTGAGTGGAGACTGGTATTTTTTGTTCAGAAGCGATGCACGAAACGCCATAGGCATAGGGTATGGACCAAGCCGTGATGTCATAGGTAGATGAATCGGAAAGCTTGGAACGGGGTTCAAACAACACCGTCACCAGCGTTGATTTGGGCTGATAAGTTGAAACAATCAAATCTTGATTGGTGGTGGTGTAGACGCCTTCTGTACCCGTTGTATATTGAAATCCGGTGACCTTGGTGCCTGGTGCAGCCTCATCAAAAGCAATTTGGTTTCGGGTGAACAAGGTTTTCAACTCCTGTAGCTTTTGTTCATTGGCGCCACTGATAACATAGGATTTATACTTTCCGGACCCATTCATTCTGCCGTTGTCAAAATATTTTTTAAACTCCCGATTGATTTTTTCTGCTTGAAGCGAGGCCATTTCAATGGTACTGACACTAGTGGTATAATGATGTGCAATGCGGTCAAATAAAGTCAATGTATCATCGTCCACCCGAATGGCCAATCCACCCATTGAATGACCCGCTTGTTCGTAGGTCATACCAATAGAACCATTGTAGATGGGGTAAGTGTCACCGTAAGCCGGATAAAAAAGGTCGAAATATTCTTTGGTGAAATAAAGCCACCCATTGGCATCAAAATACTTGGCATGGTTTCTACCAATATCGTTTTGGAAGCTGCGTTGCCAAGGTGTAATCACTTCATGAAATGGCTCTGCAGCGGGCGCAAAATAATAAGGGCTGGATGGATACTGTTCATGGAAATCGCAGTGAATGGCGGGCATCCATTGATTGTATTGCTTGATCCTTTGCTGGGATTCTATTTGCGTTTGCCAGGCCCAATCCCTGTTCAAATCAAAATTGTAATGGTTTCCTCTTCCACCCGGCCATGGTTCCTGGTGTTCCCTCGACAACGGATTGACATTGGGTTGCTTGCCCACCATTTGGTTGTACCAATTAACATAACGGTCTCTTCCATCCGGATTCAAACAAGGATCGATGATTACCACGGTATTTTTTAACCAAAGATTGATGGATGGGTTGTTGCCCGAAACCAGTTCGTACAATACTTTCATAGACACTTCCGACGAACTGGCTTCATTGCCATGTACATTGTAACTCAACCAAACCACCACCGGCATGGCAGGATTTCCCGGACGATCTTTCAGCAAACCAGTCATCCTTAGATTGTTGAGCCGAATCTCTTCCAATTTGGACATATTTTCAGGTGCAGAGACGATGGCTGTCAGTAAAGGCCTTCCTTCGTTGGTGGTTCCGTATGGTTGCAGAAGCACTTTTTCTTTGGCAGCCTGAGATGTACGTTGGAAATAATCCACTATCCGATGATGCAAGGTGAATTTTTCCCCCAAACCATAACCCAAAAACTGATCAGGAGATTGAATGTTTTGACCGAAAGAAAGTTGCAAAGAGCAAATCAATGCAAACAGGAAAAATATACGCATGGTTATCAATTGAGACATGAAATTATTAAAACTATCCCTAAAAAAACAGAATATATAACCATGTACCCGGTAGGCCTTTGATTGAATCCAGTACGGCCAATGCAAAGTCCTGACAGGCCTCATCTTCAGGGCATATGTTAAGCTTTGTCAAAATATGCCTTATTTGACTGTAATGTATTTGCAGGTCCCCCTACGATTGGTTATTTTTACGCATATTTTGAAACCCTGAAATCAGTCTATAAAATAGCAACCCGTTCGGTATTGGTCCTACTGCTGTTGATCTTGACACTGTATGGAATCATTCACCTTCCGCCTGTACAAACATTTTTGGTACAACAGGCAACCCATCGACTGTCCAAATCCCTGCACACCAAAGTGCAGGTTAAAAGTGTAGATATTTCTTTTTTTAACAAACTGGCATTAGAAGGATTGTATAT
>CAZCCN010000044.1:0-7543 GCA_964497085.1 uncultured Ferruginibacter sp. | reverse complement strand
CCAAAGACACTTTAATATATGCAGGTTCCCTTTCAGTCAGAATCAACGACTGGTTTTTTGTGAAGGACACCGTCACTTTGCATTATATCGGATTGGACAATGCAGTGATCAATCTAAACCGAAAAGACAGCGTATGGAATTACCAGTTTTTAGTTAACTATTTCAGTAAACCAAGCGGCAACAACGCTAAAGGTGATGACATTCGTCTCGACATCAAAGAGCTTTCGTTGAAGAAAATTTCATTCAACAAAAAAGACAAATGGCTCGGAGAAGACAACCTTGTTCAATTGGATGCACTCAGCGCCAACATTCGCCAGACAGATTTTGCGCACCAAAAAATTGACATAAATCGAATTGACATCAAACATCCTGTTTTCTTCAGAAGTGACTATACTGGCAATCGACCTCCCAAAGCACACTCCCTCTTGCCACTTTTGTCGAAAAAGACAACAGCATCTCCTGAAAATTGGACAATACAGTTAGGCAAGCTAAGTATACAAAATGGCGTCTTTGCAGATGACATCGAAACAGACAGGGCTCCCTTTCTGGACCACTTTGACGGACAACATATCTTATTTTCCTCCATTGATGCCACCATCAACCAACTGTTGTTCCAAAACAATCAATTAACGGCAAAATTGAGGCTGTCTGCAAAAGAAAGAAGTGGCTTGGACGTTAAAAAACTAACCGCTTCGCTGACGTTCAATGACAGCCTCATGGAGTTTACAAACCTCGATTTGCAGACACATAGAAGCAAGCTGCAACATTATTATGCCATGCGATTCAAATCTTTCAACGACGATATGAATCGATTCATGAGCCATGTCGTATTAGAAGCTCATTTCAAGAACAGTACCCTCAGTAGCGAAGACATTGCGATTTTTGCACCCGAATTAAAAGACTGGAACAAAACCGCCATGATCCAGGGTGATGTTAAAGGCACTTTGGAAGATCTCTACGGAAAAAAATTACTGATTCAAACCAATAGCAGTGTCATCAATGGCGATATCCACTTGAAAGGATTGTCGGATATCAATACCACATTTATTGATTTTACTTCCGAGGGTTCAAGAACAAGGTTTGATGATGTTTCTGCGATTGTACCTAGTCTTAAAAAAATAAAACAGCCCGACATTTCCAAATTGGGTAATATTTACTTTAAGGGGCGGTTTACCGGGTTGATCAATTCATTTATTACAAAAGGAGATTTCATTACTGACTTGGGCAGCATCCATGCTGATGTGAACATGAAGCTTCCCAACCAAGCGCCAGCCCTATACAACGGCTCCATCTTAGTGAATGATTTTAATTTGGGTGCCTTCATAGACAATTCAAAAATTGGAAAAATCTCATTGAGTGGCAACATTCAGGGCAAAGGATTTACCCTTAACGAACTGGATGCTGATTTTACAGGCGGAGTGAGTCAATTTGAATACAATGGATACAGGTACCAAAACATTTTAGCCAGCGGCAATTTCTTAAACAGTACATTTAAAGGGAAGGCTAGCATTGATGATCCCAATTTGGTGATTCAAAACCTGACAGGCTCACTCAATCTATCCAAGAAAGACATTTCATTCAACCTGAGTGCAGATCTCCAGCATTCCAATTTTAAAAATATCCGACTCAGTCAAAACGATGTAAGCCTGACGGGACTCATTGGCCTACATTTTACCGGCAATACAATCGACAACTTTTTGGGGGAGGCCAAAATCTACAATGCGCGCTTGTATAACCACAACGAGCGTCTTTCGTTCGATTCCTTAAAATTGTATTCAGCCATTGTAGATGGTCAAAAACAATTATCCCTTGAAACCAACGAATTGGGAATCAATGTAAAAGGCAGGTTTAAGATCCTGGAATTACCCGCTGCATTTACCACATTGCTGAACAGGTATTACCCTGCATACGTCAAAGCGCCCTCCAGCAGCATAGAGAATCAGGATTTTACATTCAATATTGAAACAAAAAATATTGAAGAATACCTCAAACTGGTTGATACCAAACTAAGCGGATTCAATGATGCCTCTATCAATGGAAACATCGATGCCAGCAGAAACGAAATCAATGTTGCTGGTAGCATCCCCGAGGTTTCATACGACAATAAGGTATTTCGGGATATTCTTCTCCAGTCACAGGGCAATAAAGACAGCTTAAAAACGGTCGTTCGCGTGTCCGACATTAGCCTCTCGGACAGTTTGCATTTCCCAGATACCAAACTGACTATTTATTCCAGCAACAACCGATCTGATATTCACCTCAACACCAGCAGTGCCAATACGCTCAACGATGCAGACCTAAACGCCAATGTGGAATTGCTTGCCGATGGAATGAAAATTCATTTTTACCCCTCTTCTTTCATGATCAATGATAAAAAATGGGCTTTGGAAAAAGACGGAGAATTGACATTACGCAAGGATTACTTAGAGGCCAATCAAATTAATTTTTCCCACCAGCAACAACAGATATCCATCTATTCTGAGCTGGACAAAACTGACAACCAGCCCACTATCATTGCCAAGTTGAAAGAAGTTCAGCTGGAAGACTTTTTCCCATTTGTGCTAAAGGAACCTGCCGTTAAGGGTATTTTAACCGGGGAAGCCATCATCAAAGATCCGCTGAATAAATTATCTGTTCAGTTTACCGGCAAAGCGGATAGCCTGTCTTTAGACAATAAATATGTTGGTAACATTTCATTGTCTACCCAAGCTGATACCCACACAGGAGAAATCAGCTATCACGCTGCTACTACAGATACGACCAATACTTTCGAAATCAATGGCTTGTTTCACCTGAAAGATTCAAGTGCCAACCAGCTCATGGCAAATTTGCGGGCAGACAAAATTCATTTGTCGATATTGGAGCCCTATTTGGGCGACATCTTCAGTAGCATGGATGGCATTGCGTCCTCTCAGTTAACCCTCAGCGGTGCAAGCAATCATCCATTGCTGACCGGAGAGGTTTGGGTGAACAACAGTGCCTTACAAGTGGCATATACCCGGTGTCGCTATTTTCTTGAAAATCAAAAAATAATTTTCAGAGATGATGAGATAGATTTTGGCTTGATGAAGTTGAAGGACTCATTAAATAACACGGCTACACTAACCGGAAAAATTCATCATACTTTCTTTAATCATTTGTCATTCGACAACATCAAACTGGAAACAGCAAAGCTTGCCTTGTTGAATACCACCCCGAAAGACAACGAAGCATTTTACGGTAACGTAATAGGCAGGGCCAAAATGAGCATCAATGGCCCACTCTCCAATATTCAAATGAACATTGATGGCGAGCCCAGCATACTGGATACCAGTCACATCTATTTAAACACAAGTGATGGAAAAGAAAGCAATAAAATCGATTACATAGATTTCATCAAGTTTGGCAACCAGATTGAAGAGAGAACGTTTAATGAGGGTACCAATATTGTGGTCAACCTAAACATCAAAGCAAATCCTTCTTGCAAGGTAGATGTCATATTGGACGAGGAAACCGGGGACATCATCAAAGGCCAAGGCAACGGCATAATCAACATTCGGGTGGGCAATATTGAACCGTTGACCATCCGAGGAAATTACAGCATTGCCAAAGGGGAATACAATTTCAATTTTCAAACTTTTTTCCAAAAGCCCTTTACACTGAACAGGGGCACCATTTCCTGGAATGGAGACCCCTATCAGGCATCCATTGATATAGATGCGGAATACCTCGCCAAGAATGTAGACATTAGCAATCTCACCACCAGCGGCGGTTTCAGGCAAAAAGAGGATGTTAAAATCATTTCGCACCTTACGGGTGTGCTGCAAAATCCACAAGTGAGGTTTGATTTTGAATTACCTGAAAAAAGTGATGCCAAAAGAAACGACATCATTGTAAAGCGATTGGCCGAATTTAAGAACGATGAAAATGAAATGAACAAACAAGTTGCCAGCTTGCTGTTGTTCAATACTTTCATCATAGGCAATCAGAATTTCCTATCTCAAGGCAATGCCAGCACGCTGATCACCAATACCATTGGCGGAATGGTCAGCAATTTGCTGACCAATTTCTTCAATAGGGAGCTTGAAAAAGCTACAAAAGGCATCTTGTCTACCTATATAGACATCAACCCCACCTTGGACATACAAAAGAATGCCTCTCAGTTACAGGCCAACGTCAGGGCTGGATTGAAAATACTTTTCAGCAACCGCTTGGTTTTATTGGTAGGTGGAAACCTGGATTATAACAATCCATCCTATACCCAGCAGCTTGAAAAGAAAGGACTGCTGACCCCTGATCTGAATATTGAGTGGCTGATCAATAAAGACGGGTCGATTCGGGTGGTTGGTTTCAACAGAAGCAGCATCGATTTTACAATGAATCAACGCAACCGATCCGGTTTGCAATTGTCTTTTCGTAAAGACATTAATTCACTTTCAGATATTTTCAAAAGCAGGAGAAAAATACAAGCAGCCGAAAACAATGGCAGTCAGCCTGCAGACAAACCCAAAGAAAATTAATGACTGGAGAATGCCCATTTCATAAACTGCGGCAACACAGTTGTCCAGGTAGAGAGGTCATGCTTGCCCTCCTTTAATTCGATCGAAACAATATCTTTTGATGCATCGTATCCTTTATGGACCAGCTCTTTGATCAGGTCTCGGGTATCGTCTACCGCATCTATGATGCCATTGTTGTTTCGATCGGCTGTTTCATCCAAGAAACCTGACTCAAAGAAAAATTGCAGCCAGGGCCTGTATTGCCCCGTCCGAATAAGCCGATGCATGATTCGGTCTGTACGCTCATCAAACAGCTTGTCTTCAGTATCCCGATCTCTCCACCAAAATGAGCCACTGAACACACCTACTTTAGAAAATTCGGTTGGATGAGTCCAAACAATATCCAATGCACTCAATCCGCCAAGGGAAAACCCGGCAAATACTTTCTGCTTGCATGAAGTGAGTGCATATTGCTTTCTGATAAAGGGCAAGAGCTCTTCCATTACAAATAGCTGGTAAAGACCCGCTTTGGCACCCCTGCCCTTATAATCAAGAACAGAGGCGGTTCCGTATTCATTTTTTCGATCAGGTGCACAATGAATGGCGACACATACAACCGGTTCTATATCCTTTTGTTGATACAGCAACTGCAGCATTTGATCAAAATGGATGGTTCGAAGGTCTTGTCCATCGTTGAACAATAGCAAACTGGTCTGCTCTGCGGGCGCTTTGGCGGTAGGCAAGTAGCAATGGGTGGTCACCTCTCTGTTCAGGTGGGCAGAAAACAACAAATGGGTGACAATCTCAATTGCGAGTACAGTGTTGTCAATCATAAGGGCCAAAAATACGTAAAGATTGCAAGGTCGATTACACAAAGATGATTTGTTTTATTGGCTTGTAAAAAATATATTTGAATAGCATTCTCCCCACATTGACAAAGCAATCATCATGAAAAAAATAGGCATCCTCCATGGAAAAGAACGTAGTTTCCCCGAGGCTTTAGTAGCACGCATCAATAGCAAAAAAACAAAAGGTATCCAGGCCGAGCGGGTTCGGATCGACAAGGTCATACAAGGAGCCGCAACTGACTATGCCGTTATCGTGGATCGCATTTCGCAGGATGTGCCCTTTTACAGGGCCTATTTAAAAAATGCAGCGCTCTGTGGTACAGCCGTCATCAACAACCCTTTTTGGTGGAGCGCCGACGAAAAGTTTTTCAACAATTGCCTGGCCACCAAGATTGATGTACCTGTACCCAAAACAGTCATCCTTCCTTCCAGAGAATTGCCAACAGATACATCAGCCGAATCCTTTTCCAATCTGGCGTATCCGATGGATTGGGAAAGCATTTTTGAATACATAGGTTTTCCTGCGTACATGAAACCTTTTGCAGGCGGTGGATGGAAAAGTGTTTACCAGCTCAACAGCAAGGAGGAGTTCTTTGAAAAACATGCCGAAACAGAACAGTTGGTGATGATGCTACAAGAAGAAATCAAGTTTGAGGAATATTACCGTTGTTACTGCATAGGTGGCAAACATGTGCGCATTATGCCTTACGAGCCCCGCAATCCTCATCACCTTCGGTATGTGGCCAATTTCACGCCAAGCCAAGAAAGGTACAAGCAAATGGAATCAATTGTATTGAAGATCTGTCAATACCTCGGATATGATTTCAATACGGTTGAACTGGCGGTTCGAAACGGCATTCCTTATGCCATCGATTTTTGTAATCCTGCTCCCGATGCAGACCTGCCGAGTGTGGGTCCGGAAAATTTCGAATGGGTGGTGGAAACAGCTAGCCAATATGCAATCGAAAGGGCACTGAATCATACCGAAGGGGCAGACAACCTCACCTGGGGTGAATACATCAAAAGAAGCAGTGCGAAACAAAGCTTATATTAAACCTTATTCTTTACCAAGAATCCATTCATTGCATGTCACACTTATCGTATAAACAATTTACCATTGGCGTAGAAGAAGAATATATGGTCATTGATCCCATCACGCGGGAATTGAAAAGCCATGAACAAAAAATTGTGCAGGAGGGCCAAAAAATTATCAAGGATAAGGTAAAAGCGGAAATGCACCAAGCCGTGGTGGAAGTCGGCACGGATATTTGTGCCGATGTAGACGAAGCCTTTGCCGATATATCAAACCTTCGAACCACCATTAGCGGAATTGCCGAAAGCATGAACCTTTGGGTAGGCGCCAGCGGTACCCATCCTTTTAGCCATTGGGAAAAGCAACTCATAACCGAGCATGTTCGTTACAATGAACTTGTCAACGAATTGCAAGAAGCCGCCAGGAGCAACCTGATATTTGGCTTGCATGTGCATGTGGGGATGGAAAACAGGGAAATGGCCATCCACATTGCCAATACGGCCAGGTATTTTCTGCCGCATATTTTTGCCCTGAGCACCAACTCGCCCTTTTGGGAAGGAAGACAGACCGGCTATAAATCTTTTCGAACCAAAGTATTTGAAAAATTTCCTCGAACAGGCATCCCTGATATTTTCAACAGCATCGAGGACTACGACAACTATGTCAAAATGCTGATCAAAACCAATTGCATTGACAACGCTAAAAAAATCTGGTGGGATTTGAGGGTGCATCCATTCTTCAATACGGTAGAATTCCGAATTTGCGATATCCCACTTACAGCAAAGGAGACGATCGCCATTGCTGGGATTTTTCAAGCGATTTGTGCCAAACTATATAAACTTCGCTCGCAGAACCTGAATTTCATGATGTACAGTAGGGCCTTGATCAATGAAAATAAATTCCGGGCCAGCCGATATGGCATAGAAGGCAATATGATTGATTTTGGAAAAGAGGCAGAAGTCAACACCCGGGTATTGATATACGAATTGCTCGATTTTATCGATGATGTGGTGCCTCATTTGGGCAGCAAACATGCAATTGATCATGTGCACCAGATTCTTGACAAGGGCACGGGAGCTGATAGACAACTCAAGGTCTTCCATCAAACCGGAGATTTGAAGGGAGTGGTCAACTATATTCATGATTGCTTTTTAGAAGGCATTTCCAAGTAAATCAATCAATGA